>DATFQX010000483.1:0-2984 GCA_035263865.1 Xanthobacteraceae bacterium | reverse complement strand
TTGGACCAGCTCTTCGAGTTCCTTCGGGGTCAACGGCTGGCTCAAGTACTTGAACTTGACCGCATCGGGCATCAGCTCGCTCAGTCCCACCACACGGTCCGGAATCACCATCTCCTTGGGATCGAACTCCTCGCGCACCCGACGTGCATCCTCGATGCCGATCTTGGCGAATTCCGCGTAGATCTTCGGCGCCTCGTCGCTCGCATACATCCAATCCACGGTCTCGCGATAGGCCCGCATGAAGCGGCGATAGATGTCCGGTTTGCTGTCCAGACTCTGCTTGTTGGCGGTGAGCACGCGAATGGTGTGCCCTTTGACCAGCGGCAGCTCGCTCGAACGGGCGATGACGCGGATCTCGCCCTTGCGCAGCGCCTCCATGGCGTAGGGCGGCGCCGACCAGCCGGCGTCGATTTGGCCCGACCTCACCATGGTGAACGTGGCCGGGAAGCCGCCGGTCGCGATGAGCTTGGCGTCGACCTTGTAGAGCTCGACGAACGCGAGCGCATTCGCATGGGTGGACGAGCCGTTGGTTGAGTAGGCCATGGTCCGGCCCTTCATGTCGGCCATCGATTTGACCGGCGAATCCGCCCGCACGTACCAATACGAATCCTCTCCGGTCGACTCCGCCCCGATGATGCGGATCGGCGCGCCCTTGGCGTAGGCGCCCATGACGCCGAGCGTGCCAGCGGCAACGCCGATGTCGACGCTGCCCGCGATCACCGCCTGCAGCGTCTCGCCGCTGCCGCTGGTGAACAGCAGCTCGAGGTCGAGGTCGTGCTTGCGGAAAATGCCGGCGCGCTCGCCCAGCGCGGCCGGAGCCCCGTGCCATATTTCGCGCTGCCCAACCGCAATCTTGAGCTTCTCTGCGGCGAAAGCGGGGATGGTTGCGAGCCATCCCGCGATGGCGGCGGCGAGACAAATCCCGACTCTATGGATCACGGCGGCCCTCATTGCGCTCGCGGCATCTGCGCCTTGGGAAAACTTACGCCCGCGGCGCCGGCCGCGAAAGCGGCCCATCCGCGTCCTATGGAAAAGCCGCGGTCAAGCCGGAGCGTCGGGCAGGAATTTCAAGGCCACGCCGTTGATGCAGTAGCGCAACCCCGTGGGCGGCGGGCCGTCCTCGAAGACATGGCCCAAATGTCCGCCGCAGCGCCGGCAATGCACCTCGGTACGTGGCAGCAGCAACAGGTGGTCGGTGGCGGTGCCGATCGCGTTCGGCAGCGGCCGATAGAAGCTCGGCCAGCCGGTCTTGCTGTCGTATTTGGTTTCCGACGAGAACAACGCAAGATCGCAGCCCGCGCAGGCAAACGTGCCTTTGCGCTTCTCGTCGTTGAGCGGGCTCGAGCCCGGGGACTCGGTGCGGTGCCGACGCAGGACGTCGTATTGCGCCTTGCTGAGGATGGCTCGCCATTCGCTGTCGCTCTTCTGGATTTCGAAGTTGTCGGCGGCCTCCACGTCGGTGCTCCACAGCGAGCGGAGCCCCGCGATCAGCGCCAGCGCGCCCGCACCCGCCAACAAGCGACGACGATCGATCATGGCGTTAGTCCTTCTTGCCCCACAGCTCTTCGAGCCGGGCATCGCGTCCGCAATTGAAGCGATAGAATTTGTAGCGGATGGGATTCTTCACGTAGTAATCCTGATGGTACTCTTCGGCTTTGTAGAACGGACCAGCCGCCACGATTGCGGTCTGGATCGGCTGCTTGAAGCGTTTCGCAACCACCGCCTTCGAGGCTTCCGCCAGCGCGCGCTGCTCGTCGCCGTGATAGAAGATCGCGCTGCGGTATTGGTCGCCGTGGTCGCAGAACTGCCGATCCTTGGCCAAAGGATCGATGTTGTGCCAGAACACGTCGAGCAGCTTCTCATAGCTCACCTTGGCCGGGTCGTACACGATCTCCACCGCTTCGGCGTGGCCGGTGCCGCCGCGCGAGACTTCCTCGTAGCTGGGATTGGCGGTGCGCCCGCCGGTATAGCCCGAGGTGGTGCTGATCACGCCCTCGACCTTGTCGAAATCGGCCTCTACGCACCAGAAACAGCCGCCGGCGAAGGTCGCGGTCTTCTGCGGCTCGCTCCCCTGCCCGGCGGCGCTCGCGAAGAGACCGAGGGAGAACAACAACCCGAGCCCGATCCGTGGCCCGGCGAAGTTTTTGCCTGTTGGGCGCCGCACGCGGTCCTCCCGGGGTTGGCGCAAGCGGGTGGTCGCTGCCGATATATAGGGCATTTTGCCGTCTTCGGTCGCGGCAATTCGGCTCACGTTCATGCGATGGCGGCGTGAAGCCGCCGCCGTTCGGTTGAAGTGTGCCCTCTTTCTCCGGTATTGCTCCTTCTCCACGCGGGGCAAACCCATGCGTTTCGAGGGAACCAGCGCCTATGTCGCGACCGACGACCTCAAGGTCGCGGTCAATGCCGCCATCACGCTCGAGCGTCCGCTGCTGGTCAAAGGTGAGCCCGGGACCGGCAAGACCGTGCTCGCGCTCGAGGTCGCCAAGAGCCTCGGCGCTCCGTTGATCGAGTGGCACATCAAATCGACCACCAAGGCGCTGCAGGGACTCTATGAATACGACGCAGTGTCGCGGCTGCGCGACAGCCAACTCGGCGACGAGCGCGTGCGCGACATCCGCAACTACATCAAGCGCGGCAAGCTGTGGGACGCTTTCGTCTCGGATGCACGACCGGTGCTGCTGATCGATGAAATCGACAAGGCGGACATCGAGTTTCCCAACGATTTGCTGCTGGAACTCGACCGCATGGAGTTCTTCGTCTATGAGACCGGCGAAACCGTCAAGGCGCGGCGGCGGCCGATCGTCGTGATCACCTCCAACAACGAGAAGGAGCTGCCCGACGCTTTCCTGCGCCGCTGCTTCTTCCACTACATCCGCTTCCCGGACGCCGATACCATGCGCGCGATCATCGAGGTGCATTTCCCCGGCATCAAGCAGCGCCTGGTGTCGGAGGCGCTTAAGCTGTTTTACGAAATCCGCGACGTG
>DATFQX010000482.1:0-6286 GCA_035263865.1 Xanthobacteraceae bacterium | reverse complement strand
CAGCGGACGGCGCTACCTCCGAGTTCAGCCAGTCCATCACGCTGTCGGAGTGAGCGCCTTCTGGGGACGGGGCGCGCTCGCCCTCGCGAGCTGCATCACTCGCCGACGAGGTGATCGAGTGAGGGCGCCAGAGAAGCTGGCGCAAGCTCGAAGCGCGTGGTGAAACCGCAACGGAGGTCTGGCGATGAGCAGCGACAAAGAAATCCTCGCCCTCGAGGACAAGCGACGCGGCGATGTGCGGCGGCGATTTCGCCGCGCTTGAGGCGATGCTCCACGACGAGCTTCTCTATACCCACTCTTCGGGGCTCACCGACACCAAGGCGACGTGGCTTGCTTCCCTGCGCTCGGGAAAGACGAAGTACAAGAGCGCGGCCTGCAGCGATCGCAAGGTGCGCCTCGCGGGTGACACCGCACTCGTCACCGGCCGCGCGGCGATCGAGGCGGAGATCAACGGCCAGCCGCGCAGCCTGAGGCTCGTGTTCCTCAACGCCTGGACAAAAACGCCGAAGGGCTGGAAATTCATCGCGTGGCAGTCGACGCCGCAGCCCACCAGTTAGCAATGGACGTCTGTTTCGCGCCGACGAGGTGATCGAATAATGTGAGGGAGGTTCATAATGAAATTTCCCCGCCGCAAATTTCTGCATCTGGCCGCGGGCGGTGCTGCGCTGCCCGCGGTATCGCGCTTCGCTTGGGCGCAGTCCTATCCGACGCGGCCGGTGCGCTTTGTCCACGGCTTTGCGGCCGGTGGCAGCGGTGATATCGCTGCGCGCTTGATCGCGCAATGGCTATCCGATCGGCTCGGACAACAATTCGTCGTCGAAAACCGGACCGGCGCGGGTGGCAATATCGCCGTCGAGGCGGTGACGCGTGCGCCGGCCGACGGATACACGTTGCTCCAGCTCAATGTGGCGAACACAATCAACACCGCCCTCTATGAGAGGCTCAGCTTCAATTTGCTCAATGACATAGCGCCGGTCGCAAGCTTCATGCGAGTACCCAACGTGATGGAAGTGACCCCATCGCTCCCGGTGAAGACGGTTCCCGAGTTCATCGCCTACGCAAAAGCCAACCCCGGAAAGATTTCTTTTGCATCCTCGGGCGTCGGCTCCTCGATTCACATGTCGGGCGAATTGTTTAAGGCGATGGCCAAGATCGACATGCTGCATGTGCCCTACCGAGGGATCGCCGCGGGCGGCCTTTCCGATCTGATGACTGGCGTCGTCCACGTGGCCTTCGACAATTTGCCGAGCTCGATCGAGCTGATACGCAGCGGCAAGGTGCGAGCGCTGGCGGTGACGACGACGGTGCGTTCGGAGCTCCTCCCAGACGTTCCGACCGTGGACGATTTCCTGCCAGGCTATGAGGCGAGCGCGTGGTATGGCGTTGGCGCGCCAAGGGACACGCCAGTCGAGATCGTGGAAAGGCTCAACAAGGAGCTCAACGCCGCTTTTGCCGATCCGAGGACGAAGGCACGGATTGCCGAGCTCGGTGGCACGCCGCTCCCCGGCTCTCCTGCCGACTTCAACAGGTTCGTCGCTAAAGAAGTCGAGAAGTGGAGCAAGGTGGTCGAGTTCTCTGGCGCTAAAATTAAGGCAGAATGATCGGCGGGTCGTCGCTTCCGTGGCCCGCTAACCGGATGAAGGCGGAGTCGCCTGAGGGGAGGAACACAATGGGCAGTTGCCCTACTTGCAGGTGACAGCGCCTTTGGAGGAAATGGTGCACACGTTCGTTTTTTTGACTGCATTGGCGACTACGATTGTTCTGGTCGCCGCCCCGACAGAATCTGCTTTCGCACAGAAGGCGACCGCTGGCCAGAAGGTAGATATCGGCACTTGTCGCCAGTTGGCGCGCGAGAAATGCAGGTTTCAAAGGGGTATGGGTGCCTGCAATCGTGCTGCCGTTGCACGTTGCAAGGAAGGTGGGCCTAGCGCGATCTAAAGGTAAGGACGCCGCGCGTTGCCGCACGACTCGGCCTTGGCTCGTTGGGGTGCTAAATGCAATTTCGCCGATTGAAACGACGCGAGTTCATCACGCTGTTCGGCGGCGCGGCCGTCGCGTGGCCGCTCAAGGCGCGCGCGCAGCAGGCGACGATGCCAGTGGTCGGTTTCCTCCACACGCAATCGCCCGAGGGCTACGTAGAACCTATGCGGGCCTTCCGCCAAGGCCTCAAGGACGTTGGCTACGCCGAAGGCGAGAACATTGCGATCGAGTACCGTTGGGCCGATAACCAATCCGATCGACTGCCGGTGCTAGCGGCCGATCTCGTTCGCCGGCGCGTCGCAGTGATCGCCGCCGGCGGGGGACATTTGTCGGCGCTCACGGCCAAGGCTGCGACTGCAACAATTCCCGTCGTCTTCAACGTTGGCGACGACCCGGTCAGAACTGGCCTCGTCGCGAGCCATGCCCGGCCTGGCGGCAACCTGACCGGGGTTAACATGGTCTCGAATGAGTTGGTGGCAAAGCGGCTGGAGCTTCTGCGCGAGCTGGTGGGCCGCCTGGCTCGGGTGGCCGTGCTCGTCAATCCCGCCAACGTAGCGACTACCGAGGTGACATTGCGGGACATCGAGACGGCGGCGCACGACATCGGAGTGCAATATCGGGTCCTCAATGCCGACACTCCGCGCGAGATCGATGCCGCCTTTGCAAGCATCGGACATGAACGGCCAGATGCTCTGTTCGTCGCGCTTACTCCATTCTTCACCGTCCGACGTGTCCAACTTGCTCAGTTGGCAGCACTTCATCGAATTCCTGCAGCGTATGGGGGGCGCGATTTTGCGGAAGTGGGCGGGCTGATGGCCTATGGCGCGAGCCTACAGGATGCTTACCGTCAGGTCGGCATCTATACCGGCCGCATCCTCAAGGGCGCGAAGCCCTCAGACCTGCCGGTCGTACAGGCGACCAAGCTCGAACTGGTCATCAATCACCAGACCGCCCGGATGCTCGACCTCAGCGTGCCAGACAAGCTGCTGGCGGCGGCAGACGAGGTAATCGAATGAGGCGCCGCGAGTTCATCACGCTGCTCGGCGGCATGGCGGCATCATGGCCTGTGGCTTCCGAGAACTCAGATTCGTGCATATCGATGGTGTAGTCCGCCAAGGATCGGCTGCGCGATAATGTCTCCGAACCGCTCGATCGGACGCGTACAGGGTGCGTCCTTGCCAAGCGAAAGGTGCGTCCGCACCTCATTATAGTAGCCGGCGTATTTCGAAAGAATGCGCCGAAGATGTTCTTAGAATGCGCGGGTAGCGACGATAGAGCCAGATGAACAGGGCGCGGTCGACCCAACGCAAATGCAGTCGCCGGCGCCGCGTTCGCTGCTGCAGGACGTTGAGTTGATGCCGCAGTATCAGGATTTCGGCTTCCAGCTGCAGTCGCGGCTTGAAGAAGTCGCGCAGCATGCGGGCAAACAAGAGGCCGATCGCAATCATTCGGCGATCATGTTCTGATTCGTCGGTGACTGCGAGTCAGTGGATAGAGTTTTCGGAAGCGACAGGGAGCGCGCCGAGCGTGTTGCGCTACTTTTCATCTGCTGATGCGGGAAGCATTCGCCAGATATTGCATGTCCGGTTCCGGCTGGCGGCCGGCGAAGGTGAGCACGAGTTCACTCGCGCCGGCCTCGCGATAGCGGCGCGCCTGGGCAAGGGCGTCTTCGGCCGTGCCCGCGATGGCGAAGGCTTCGACGAAACGGTCATCGAGCACGTACGCAGCCCGCTCGCCTGCGCGCAAGCGCGCGACGGCCGTCGTGAAGTCCTTTTCCGACAATCTCTTCGCCCGCAGTAGCGCCGCCTTGGCCGCCGGTATCCGCTCGCCGAGCGACCAGAACGACGGCAGCATCTCGCCGATCGCCGCCTTGGCCAGGCCGTAGGCCTCGGCGCGGTCGAGCCGCACCGCGCACGGGACGTATTGCACGACCTCGGCTGGCATGGCGCGCTGCGTCTGCCGCGCAGCCTCGCGCACCGCGAGCACCGCCGCTTGCGTGAACTCCGCGGAACACATGTTGGAGATCATCAGGCCGTCCGCGATCTTCCCGCACAGCGCGAGCGCCTGCTCGCCTCGCGCGGCCATCAAGAGCGGCATATCCGGGCGCAGCGCCTGGTATTCGAGCTTGACGTTACGCGCGGAGAATACCCGCCCCGCATAGTTGACTTCTTCGCCCTTGAGCATGGCGCGCACGATGGTGATGGCGTCGCGCACCGCCGCGAGCGGCCGGTCGGTGCTCAGCCCCATGCGTTCGGTTGAAGCCGCGATGCCGGATCCGATGCCCAGCCGCGCCCGGCCCTGCGCCAGCTCGTCGAGGGCGCCGATCTCCATCGCCATCAGCGTGGGATGCCGATTATAGGGATTGAACACGCCGAGGCCGATGCCCGCGCGCTGCGTCGCCATCGCGCAAGCCGACGCCGCCGGCAGCACGCCGCGACCAAACGTATTCTCGGCGAACCAGACGCAGTGATATCCGTTCGCCTCGGCAATTTTGGCGAACTCGATGCAGTGGCGCGAATTGGTCGCGCCGGAGAGGCGGACGCTCAGTTTCGGCAGCTCGGCCACGCTGATCTCCCAGCCCTCGCCGTCCCCGTGAGGGGGCCATATTCCAGAGTCGGTGGTTATGGCGCCCGCTTTCGCGGGGACGACAGAACCATCATACCCCGCCGGGTCGCTCCCCCGAACTTGCTTCGGAAAAATGCGCGTGCACGACGCGCCAACCGCCGGCTTCCTTGCGGAACACCATGGTCGAGCGGGTGATGAACTCGTCGCCGCCGTAATGGATGTCATTGGGCGGCGGCGCCGTGCCGGTCCAGTTGCGCTTGGTGTGGCGATGGCACCAGACCACGGCCATGTTGTCGGACACAATCCCGCCAATGTCGAACGGCGTCCAGTGGCTCGATTTCACATTCTGCCCATAGAATTTCCATAAGCGGAACCAATGGTCACGACCCTTGTAGGTGTGGCCATTGAGGTTGAAAAACAGCGCCTCCGGCGCCGCGCTCCAGATCGGCTCGAGCTTCTGCCAATCGAAGCGGGCATTGGCATCGATGTAGTCGGCGTGCAGTTTCAGGATCTGCTCCCGGTCACGTTTGGAGCCGCCGACAAGATTGGACTCAGACATGCTCTCTCCAGTTGGAAGCGGGCGAGATACGCCGGCCCCTCGATATTTCGACCGCCATCGCGCGGCTGACTGCTGGCTCGCCTCGTGAGGTTGGCAGGCGTCTGCGAACATGCATACCGACACTCTCCCGCGCAGTTGCGAGAGAATGAACTCTTAACTGCGACCGCGCCTTCGGTGATAGCGGCGCTGCAGCGCGGCGCTCATGACTTCATGAGGCCAACGCGGCCAAATTATAATAACTGCTCGAGTGCAGCACAGCCGCGACACCCGCGACACAATTCGCCACGTCGTCGTGCCCGTTCCGCGCATGATCGATGTCTGAGCTGCTCAAGGACGCCGATTTTCGCAAAGCGGACATCACGTTTGAGCGCGATTACGACCTCAATCTCGGTGGTGTGCATGCGAAACTCACAGCCATGGGCCCCAACCATACGCTCGGTGATACGATCATCTGGATTGAGTCCGAACATGTCCTGTTCGCCGGCGACCTCGCCATGCGCGCTCAGCCGGCCTTTGCGAGCCCCCATTCGAGCCTTCGGCACTGGCTTGCAATCCTCGACCGGCTGGAGGAGCTCAAGCCCGTTATCATCGTACCCAGTCACGGTCCGACCGGCGACGGTACCGGTTTCATCATCGGCTATCGCGCCTATCTGACGGAGGTCCGCGACCGCACAGGCGCTCAAAAGCGAGCCGGCAGCAGCATGGACCAGGCGGTGGAGACGGTCACCGCGGCCTTTGGCGATCGCGCCCCGGACAAGGCCCGTCTCGCCGGTGCGATCAAGGCGGCTTACGCCGAGGCGCCATGAGTGTATTCGACCTGAATGACGGACCGGGTTCGACCGCCCAGCGTCGTTACTGGAAGACAGCGGACATGTGCCTCCAGCTCTTCCTGATCAAATCCGGTGCGATGCACGGCCCCGACCCTGCTATACTTGACCCGTGATCCTTGGCCTTGGGGTCAGCCCCATGAGGCGGCGGGAATTCATCGCACTTCTCGGGAGCTCGGCAGTCGCGTGGCCGCTCGCGGCGCGTGCGCAGCAAGCGGCGATGCCGGTGATCGGCTTCCTGCACCCGGCCTCGCCCTCATCGCCCGGGCCGTATGTGGCGATTCGCGCGAGCTTTCTGCGGGGCTTGCAGGAGACCGACTACGTGGGGGACCAAAACGTCACGATCGAATATCGT
>DATFQX010000481.1:0-6856 GCA_035263865.1 Xanthobacteraceae bacterium | reverse complement strand
CGCCTCGCCCGCGTGCATGAGCGCGTCGTGGCAAGAGCGAGGCTTTGGGGGGAAAGAGGTGGATCTCAGCTTCGATCTGCTGATCAACGCGCTGATCGCCGGGATCCTGCTCGGTGGATTTTATGCGGCGGTCACAATCGGCGTATCGATTTCGTTCGGCATCCTCGACATCGTCAACATCGCGCATCCCGCCTTCATCATCCTCGGCTCCTACATCGCCTACATCGTCAACGCCCGCCTCGGCATCGATCCGATCGCGATCAGCATCATCATGCTGCCGGTCTTTTATCTTCTCGGCGCCGGCATCTATCAGATCTACTACGAATCCTTTGAGCGGCGCGGGCAGGAGGCGCTGCGCGGCCTGTCTTTCTTCTTCGGCTTGCTCTTCGTCACCGAGGTGATGCTCATTCTGGTGTTTGGCGTCGACTACCGCTATGTCGAAGCAGCTTATATCGGGCCGAGCTGGCGCATCGGCGTGGTCGACCTTCCATTGCGGATGCTGGTGCCGTGCATCGCTGCGCTCGTCTTGTTTGCCGCGCTCGAGCTTTATCTCTCGTATACGTTCATCGGACGCGCAATCGCCGCCGTGGCGCAGGATCAGCTGGCGTTGCGGCTGATGGGCGCCTCGCCGATCCGCATCAAGCGCATCGCGTTCGGGATTTCCATCGCGACGGCCGCCGTCGCCGGTGCGCTGCTCATCATCATCCAGCCGGTCGAGCCATCGGTTGGACGTGAATATATCGGCCGGGTCTTCGCGATCTGCGTACTCGGCGGGCTCGGCAGCCTTCCCGGAACCGTGATCGGCGCGATGCTGCTCGGCATCATTGAGAGCTTCACCGCCACGTTTTACGGACCGTCCTGGGCGCCTGCGGTGGCGTTCGGGGTTCTACTGCTCACGCTTGCATTCCGGCCGGCGGGCCTGCTCGGTCGTTAGGTTGCCGATCGTGCGAACGCGAGTCTTTTTCTTGATTTTGATCGCGGTCGCAGCTGTCGTGTTTTTCGGTGCGCGACTGGTGAGCAACGATTACGTGTTCTTCGCCGGCTACACCGTGTTGCAATTCGTGGTACTGGCGACCGCTTGGAATATTCTCGGCGGATATACCGGCTACGTCAATTTCGGCTCGGCCGCGTTCTTCGCGCTGGGCGCCTATGCGACGGTCTTCCTGCACAAATCGTATCCATTGCCGATCCCGCTATTGATCGTTATCGGCGGGATCGTGTCGGGAATCGTCGGGCTCGGCATGGGTTATTTGACGCTGCGGCTGCGCGGTGCCTTTTTCGCGATCGCCACGCTCGCGCTCGCGGTGGTGCTGCAGACCCTCGTCGTCAACTGGGATTACGTCGGCGGCTCGCGCGGCGCCTACATCATCCGGCCGAACGAGATTGAGTTCATCGGCCCTTACATCCAGTATCTGTTCTTAGTGATGCTCGCGCTGGCAGTCCTCGCGCTCACCATTGCGCGCGGTATCGAGCGCTCGCAGCTCGGCTACGGCTTCGCCACGATCCGCGACGATGAGCTAGCGGCGGAAGCCTCCGGCGTGCCGACGCTTCGCCTCAAGCTCATCGCCACCACGCTGTCCGGAGCGCTCATGGGCATGGCCGGGGCGCCGTTTCCCTACTACATCGGCTATCTTCAGCCGTCGTCCGCCTTCGGGCTCGAATACGCCGTCAATTCGATCGCCATGCCGATGATCGGCGGCACGACCAGCTGGGTCGGGCCGCTAATCGGCGCTATCCTGCTTGGATCGTTGCAGCAGATCGCGACCGTGACCATTTCCTCGGTTGTCAACCTTCTCATCGTCGGATTGCTGCTAGTCGCATTCGTCATTATCGCTCCGAACGGCATCGTCGGCCTGGTGCAGGGCTGGACGCGCGGAAGGGCAAAGTGATGGCTAGCCTGCTGCTCGAGGTCACCGGTCTGAGCAAACGTTTCGGCGGCTTTGTCGCACTCGACGGCATCGACCTCACGGTCGCCGAGGGTGAGCGCGTCGGCTTGATCGGTCCCAACGGCTCCGGCAAGTCGACCTTGGTCAACTGCGTTTGCGGGACGCTCGTGAACGAAACCGGCACCGTTCGCTTCAACGGCGAGACGGTGGACGGGCTGCTGACGCATGAGCGTACCCGCCGTGGCATGGCGCGCAGCTTTCAGCTTCCGCGCCCGTTCATGACATTGACGGTCGCCGACAATTTGCGGGTGCCGCTCCTCTATACGGTGAACGCGCGGCCGGGACGCGCGCTTTCACCCACCGAGCTCGGTGCGCGCTGCACCGAGCTATTGCAGCTCGTCGGTCTCGCCGACAAAGCAACCCACCTGCCCCGCGATCTCACACAGGTGGAGATGCGCAAGCTCGAACTCGCGCGCGCTATGGCCGCCGAGCCGAAGCTCCTCATTGCCGATGAGTCGATGGCCGGCCTCTCGCATTCGGAGGTGGACGACATCGTGGGATTGCTCATTCGACTCAACGAGCGCGGCATTACCATCATCCTGATCGAGCACATCATGCGCGCGGTCATGAAGTTCTCGCAGCGGCTCATCGTGCTGGTGTCCGGGAAAAAAATCGCGGACGGTGCGCCTGATACGGTAATCCGCGATGCCGAGGTGGAGAGGGCGTATATTGGCCAATAGCCTGACAATCGAGAAGATCGACGCCGCCTATGGCGCCGTGCGCGTGCTCGAGAACGTGTCGCTCGACGTCAACTCCGGCGAGACGGTGGTGCTGCTGGGGACGAACGGCAACGGCAAGTCGACACTGATGAAATGCGTCATGGGGATCGTTCGCCCGCGCGCCGGACGCATCGTGGTCGAGATCGACGGCCAAAAGCACGACCTTGTCGGTCGCAGTACGGAGCAGATCGTCGATCTCGGCATCGCCTTGGTGCCTGAAGGCCGCCGGCTGTTTCCGCGCCTCTCGGTGGAGGAAAATCTCCTGCTCGGCGCGTTCCGGCACAAGGCGCGCGCCACACTCAAGTCCAACCTCGATTTCTGCTTCGAATGCTTCCCGCGCCTGGCCGAGCGGCGCGGCCAGCTCGCGGGCTCCATGAGCGGCGGCGAACAGCAGATGCTCGCCTTAGCACGCGCGTTGATGCTGGCGCCGCGCATCCTCTTGATCGACGAGCCCTCGGTCGGCCTGGCGCCGGTGCTCGTCAGCCGCACCATCGACAAGATCAAGGAGCTCAAGGACCAATACAAGCTCACGGTCCTGATGGCGGAGCAGAACTTCCCGCAAGCGTTGCGCATCGCCGACCGCGGCTACGTCATCGTCCACGGCCAGATCGCGTTCGAAGGCCGCTCTGCCGACGAACTCAACAACAACGAGCTAATCCGCAAGTTTTATCTCGGCCTATAATCGAAAAGCGCAAGCCGGCGATGACCGACTTGCGCTCGTACTTCAGTCCGGGCCGAGCGTCCCTTTTAGGGACGACGGGAGCTGATGGGGGGACCCTATTTCGCCTTCTCGTACGGGTAGATCACCTCGCCCGAGCTGTATTCCGCCGGCGTCAGCACGACCTGGGTCGCAACATTTGTGAACTGCACGACCTCGTAGGCCTGGATGTGCTGGAACTGCACCTGCAGCACGCGCGACTGCGCCCACTCGCCGCTCTTGTCGAACTTCACGTCGCCAAGCACGGTCTTGAATGTGTTGTTGCGGATGTAGTCCGCAATCTTGTCGTCGTTCGTGCCCTTGGTCGCCTCGACCGCCTGCTGCAGCACCTGCAGCTGGGCATAGGCCTGCGGCGCCATGTAATAGCCGAGCCGGTCGACGCCCTCGGTCGCCGCCCGCGACTGATACTTCTGCATCAGCTCGGGGATGCCAGGGAACTGCATCTTCGGCACCGGTATCCAGAAGTCGTAGTTGATGAACCCGTTGAGCAGCGGCCCGAGCTGCGTCTTGATCGCGGTATTCTGCAGACCGACCATACCGCCGCCGATCATCTTGGGCTTGAAGCCGATCTCGTTGACCGCACGCACCCAGCCGACCGAGCCGGCCGGATAGGAGTTGATGTTGACCAGGTCGGGATTGGTGGCTTGGATCGCGCGCACGATCGGCGCGAAGTCGGTGGTCGATGGCGGATAGCGCTTGTCATAGACAATATTGAGACCCGCTTTCTTGGCGTTCTCGCGTGCGCCGTCAGAAGCATTCACCGAGAATTCCGCGTCTTCCGCCACGATCGCGACCGTCTTCGGCTTCGGGTTCTGTGCCATCGCGATGTCGAAGAAGCCCTTGGTGAACGCCGGCTTCGGATCCGGACCGGACGGAATCATGACAAAGTATTTCGGGTACTTGAATTCGGTGTTCACGCCGAGGCCGAGCAGTCCGATGAACACCTTGCCCTTCTGCATCACGACGGGCATCGCCGGGGCCAGCATATTGGTGCCGTAGCCGCCGATGATCAGGTCGACTTTGTCGACATCGATGAGCTTCGTATAGATGCCGGGCACCGTCGCCGGATTGGTCTGGTCGTCGTAATAGATGAGCTTGACGGGACGACCGAGCACCCCGCCTTTGGCGTTGATATCCTCCTCCCAAATCTTCTGCGCCAGCAGGGCCGACTTGCCGTTCGGGCCGAGGCTGCCGGTCATGGCCATGCTGAAGCCAATCTTGATCGGCTCGCCGGATTGCGCCCAGGCTGCGCCTGCGAAAATGAGTGCGCACGCCGCGAGGCCGGCGCAAACTCGGGCAAGCCAGTTCACGGCCCGCTGCATTGCGTGATTTTGCATTCCTTGTCTCCCTGTTACGCTCTTTTTCTGCATCTTATGGCCAATCGGCCGCGCCCCGCTAGTAGGCCGCCGCCGGTTGGTAATGGTTAACGCGTTGCATCGCCGGCTTCGACAATAACAGTTTCGACTTCGCCCGCACCGCTGCGGCGGAAGGCCGCGGCACCGTCGTATTCGGGCGAGGTGAAGCAGACGACGCCCTGCTCGAAGGTGGGAAACTCGATCACGATGAAGCGGTGAAACTTGGCCGGCCCTTCCATGACCTGATAGCGGCCGCCACGCGCGAGCACTTTGCCGCCGAACTTGGCGATGATGCCCGGCACGAGGTCGGTGTATTTCTTGTATTCGGTCGGATCGTTGATCTTGGATCGCGCAATCCAGTAGGCCGGCATGATGTCCTCGTTCGCATCTGGCTTGCAGGCGCCGGCGAAATGAAACGGACGGCGCTGCGGAAATTGGAGCATAAGGAGTGCTGCTCATGGCACGCAAGTTGATCGACATTTCGGTGCCGCTCGAGAACGACGTCGCAGCCGATCCGCCGGGTTACGGACCGAAGATCGACTACTTCACGCACCGGCGAACGGCGGCGGACCTGATCAAGTTCTTTCCCGGGCTGCGCAAGGAGGATCTACCCGACGGCGAAGGCTGGGCAATCGAGTGGATTCGGCTCTCGACCCACAACACGACCCACCTCGACGCGCCGTGGCATTTCGCCTCCACCATGGATCGCGGCAAGCGTGCGATCACCATCGACGAAGTCCCGCTCGAATGGTGCCTTCAGCCGGGCGTCAAGCTCGACTTCCGTCATTTTCCCGATGGTTATGTGGCGAGCGCGCGCGACGTAGAAGCCGAGCTCGAGCGCATCGGGCACGCACTTGCGCCGCTCGAGATCGTGCTGGTGAATACGAGCGCGGGCGCCGCGTACGGCCGGCCCGATTACGTCAGCAAGGGCTGCGGCATGGGTCGCGAGGCAACTCTCTACCTGCTCGAGCGGGGCGTGCGCGTGACCGGGACCGACGGCTGGAGCTGGGATGCGCCGTTCGTGCACACCAAGTAGAAGTATCTCGCGACCCGTGATGCGAGCCTGATCTGGGAGGGCCACCGCGCCGGCCGCGAGATCGGATATTGCCATATCGAGAAGCTCAACAACCTCGAAGCGCTGCCGGCCGATGGTTTCATGGTGAGCTGGTTTCCGGGTGCGCGGCGGTTCCGCGGGCTGGACGCGCGCCGTGGCAATCATCGATTAGCGATCGCACGCTCTTTTATGCCGCGGGCGCGCGCGGTTGACCCCACCGGAGGTGCCTCCTAGCATCGCGGCCCGCAGGAAAGCGGGGCGCGTGCGCGAGCCTGGCTCAATTGAGGAGGACAGCATGGATAGACGCGGCTTCATCTTCAGCTCCGCCGCCGCGGCCGTCACGCTTAAGGCATCGTTCGCGCAAGAGGCGACCTACCCGACGCACGCGATTGTCATGATCAATCCGTTCCCCCCGGGTGGTGCGGCTGACGTGGTCGGGCGGCCCCTCGCCGCGGTCATGGAGCCGATGGTGCAGAAACCGGTGGTGATCGAAACCAAATCCGGCGCCGCCGGCGCAGTCGGCGCGCAGTTCGTCGCCAATGCGAAGCCGGATGGCTACACGCTGCTTCTGCACATCACGTCGATCTCGGGTTTCGCCGAAGTCGACAAACTGTTCGGGCGCACACCTAAGTTCACACGCGCCGACTTCATGCCGATTGCGCGGTTCGTCGCCGATCCATGCGTGCTGATCGTCAATGATCAGCAGCCCTATAAGACGCTCAAAGAACTTGTGGACGACGCCAAGAAGCGCCCAAACGAAATCGTCTTCAGCTCGTCGGGACTTTACGGCGCGCTGCACATCCCGACCGCGCTGTTCACCGCCGCTGCCGGCGGCTTGAAGCTCAGGCATTTGCCGACCCAGGGCGGCGGGCCGGCGCTGACCGCATTTCTCGGTAACAATTCGCAGATGCTGGTGTCCTCGATTTCGGCGAGCCTCTCCCAGATCAAGGCAGGCAAGGCGCGGCCGCTCGCTTTGTTCGGCGCGCAACGCTCGAAGGCGCTTCCCGACGTGCCGACGATGAAGGAATTGGGCTACGACATCGAATATTATCTCTGGGTCGGCA
>DATFQX010000480.1:0-3256 GCA_035263865.1 Xanthobacteraceae bacterium | reverse complement strand
TCTCCGCATACTCGACGATCTTGCCGAGATACATCACCGCCACGCGGTGGCTGATATGCTCGACCACCGCGAGTCCATGCGCGATGAAGAGATATGAGAGTTTCTTTTCCCGCTGCAGGTCCATCATCAGGTTGATCACCTGCGCCTGGATCGACACGTCGAGCGCAGAGACAGGTTCATCCGCCACGATCAGCTTAGGATTGAGTGCAAGCGCGCGCGCAATCGAAATCCGCTGGCGCTGACCGCCGGAGAATTCGTGGGGGAAGCTCTTCATCTGCGTGGGGCTCAGTCCGACTTGCTCGAACAGCGCGGCGACCTGTTCGGCCCTTTGCTTTCGGCGCCCCACGTCGTGCACTTCGAGCGGCTCCCCCACGATGTCTCCTGCCGTCATCCGCGGATTGAGCGATGAATACGGATCTTGAAAGATGATCTGCATTCCGCGCCGATACGGCCGCAATTCGGCTTTGCTCAAATGCGTGATGTCATGGCCGTTGAGCTTGATCGTCCCGCCTGTCGGCTCGAGCAGCCGCAGCACGGTGCGCGCCACCGTCGACTTGCCGCACCCGCTCTCGCCGACGAGCCCCAGCGTCTGGCCTTCGTGGACCTCGAAGCTGACCCCGTCGACCGCGTAGACCTGCCCGATGGTGCGGCGGATGATGCCTCGCTTGATGGGGAAATGTTTCTTGAGGTCGGCGACCTCCAGCACGGCGGCGCTCACGAGGCCGCTCCGATAAGCCGGTCCGAGTGCCAGCAGGCGGCCCAGTGTCCCGGCCGTTTTTGCTCGAGCGGCGGGTAGATCGCTCGGCATTTGTCGTCGGCGAATGGACACCGAGGCGCGAAGATGCAACCCCCGGGAAGACGGTAGAGTGGCGGCACAACGCCCGGAATCTCCTTGAGGCGTCCCCCCGTGCCAGCAGGCCCGCCACCCATGCTGGTCAGCCGCGGAATCGATGCCAGCAGTCCGAGCGTATACGGATGCAGCGGCTGTTCGAACAGGGCATCGACATCGGCCTCCTCGACCTTTTTCCCCGCATACATCACGATGACCCATTGGGAGGTCTCAGCCACGACCGCGAGGTCATGCGTGATCAGGATGATGGCTGTCCCGAACTCTTGCTGCAGGGCGAGCATGAGATCCAGGATCTGCGCCTGGATGGTGACATCAAGCGCAGTCGTCGGTTCATCGGCGATGAGGACCTTAGGATTGCACGCGAGCGCCATGGCGATCATCGCGCGCTGGCGCATGCCGCCAGACAGCTGATGCGGATATTCGTTTGCTCGCTGCGCCGGTTCAGGAATGCGGACGCGACGCAGCATCTCCACGGCCTTTTCCCATGCCGCCGATTTCGTTAGGTCCTGATGAAGCTGCACCGTCTCGCTGATCTGAGCGCCGATGGTGAGCACCGGATTAAGCGACGTCATCGGCTCCTGGAAGATCATCGAGATGTCGTTGCCGCGCACCGCGCGCATTTGCGCTTCGTCGAGCTTGAGTAGATCGCGGCCATCGAGCTCGATCGCGCCGGCAACGATCCGGCCGGGCGGATCGGGAATGAGCCGCATCACGGAGAGTGCCGTCATACTCTTGCCGCAGCCGGATTCACCGACGATCGCCATCGTCTCGCGCCGACGCAGAGTAAACGAGAGGTCGTCGACCGCTTTGATGATCCCGAGCCGGGTAAAGAAGTACGTCCGCAGCCCGGTTACATCGAGAATGGGCCGTCCCGCTCTTTCCTCGGGGCGCGGTCCCGGCTCGGCCACTGTTTTGTCGACGCTCGACCGGTTCATTTCAACTGCGCTGCCTCGGATCGAGAATGTCGCGCAGTGCATCGCCGAGAAGATTGGTGCCGAACACCGCGAGGCTGATGGCGATGCCGGGGAAGATGACGAGCCACGGCGCCGTGCGGACATATTCGGCGGCCGATTGCGACAACATGCGGCCCCAGGATGGATACGGCTCGGGCACTCCCAGCCCAAGGAACGACAGCGCGGCTTCGGTGAGTATCGTCGAGCCGAGCTGGGCGGTTGCGAGCACGATCAGTGGCGCAAGGGTGTTGGGCAGGATGTGGCGGGCCGCAATGCGCAGCTCGCTCATGCCCACCGCCTTCGCGGCCTCGACGAAGGGTAGCTCGCGCAACGCCAGCGTATTGGAGCGGATCACGCGCGCCACATAGGGGATCAGCGGGATCGAGATGGCAATGATGGTGTTTTGCAGCGACGGGCCAAGCGCCGCCGCCATCACCAGCGCCAGCACCAACAGCGGCAGAGCCTGCAGGATATCCATGATGCGTTGGACGATGAGATCGACCCAGCCACCGAGGTAACCGGAGGTGAGGCCGAAGACGATGCCGAACCCGCTCCCCAGCGCCGTCGCACCGATCCCGACCGCGAGCGAAATGCGCGCGCCGTAGATGATCCGCGCGTAAACGTCGCGACCGAATGGATCGGTGCCCAACCAGTGAGCGCTGCTCGGGGGCGCGAGCGAGAGCGCTGCATTCGTCGACAAGGGATCGTAGCTGGTGAGGAAGTTGGCAAACACGGCGGCGAACACGAACAGCCCCATGATCGCCGCGCCCGCCGCGCCCAGCGGATTGCGCCAAATAAGATACCGCAGCCGCGCCAAGCGTCCCTGCGCCGTGGCGCCGGCCTTGACGAGTTCTGCATCGAAATCAAGCGTGCTCATCGTACACTCCGGGGCGAGACCTCAGCTCTCCGAATATTTGATGCGCGGGTCGAGGACGGCATAGAGCATGTCGACCGCGAAATTGATGAGCACCACGATCGTGGCCACGAACATCACGAGATTTTGCACGATCGGGTAGTCGCGCTGGGTGAGCGCCGTCACGAGGTAGCGCGCGACCCCGGGCACGTTGAAAACGGTTTCGGTCACGATCAAGCCGCCCATGAGGAATGCCGCCTCGATGCCGATCACGGTGACGACCGGCAGAATGGCGTTTCGCAGCGCGTGGTGATAGTTGATGCTTCGTTCCGACGCTCCCTTGGCTCGGGCGGTACGGATATAATCCTGGCGGAGCACCTCCAGCATGGAGGAGCGCGTCAGGCGCAGCATCAAGGCGGAGCTGCGGAAGCCGACCGCCGCGGCCGGCACGCTCAGCAGCAGCAGCTCGCCCCACCACGTTTCCGGCGGCGCCGTGTAGATCGGGATCGCGTCGAAATAGGCGACGAACGCCATCAGGATCAGCAGCCCGAGCCAAAATGACGGCATGGAGAGGCCGCTCAGGCTGAGCACCCGCAGCAG
>DATFQX010000479.1:0-2090 GCA_035263865.1 Xanthobacteraceae bacterium | reverse complement strand
CAGCGGAGATCATTGATAAGCTCAACCACGGGATTAATGCGGCGCTTGCCAATCCCACGACGAAGGCACGGCTTGCCGAACTTGGCGGCATAGCGTTTGGGGGCTCGGCCGCCGACTTCGCCAGATTCATCGCCGACGAGAGCCAAAAATGGGCAAGGGTCATTCGGACGGCCAATATCAAGCCGGAGTGATCGCGCCGATATTCCGTAACGTCCGTTCCGCAAAAGCGTCCACACGGCGAGCGCTCCCTTTCAAGTTGCGGCACGGGTAACGGCTTTCAGAATTTTACCTGCAATCAGCCGGCAGCACTCCAGAGCGTGAAGTAGTCACAGACCACACGATGGAAGCGTGGTATCATCTTCCAGTGCATGAATGACCCCCAACCGGAGGGTCACATGGCAAGCTACCTTGGACGACGAAGATTTTTAGCCACGCTCGGCGGCGCGGCAGCTGCTTGGCCGCTCGCGGCGCGGGCGCAGCAGGGGGCGAAAATCCCGCGCATCGGTATTATCGATGACGCGCCGATGTGGCAGGCCTTTCGGCAAGCGCTGCGCAAACTAGGCTACATCGAGGGCGAGACCGTCAACTATGAATATCGCTACAGCGAGGGCGTGCCCGATCGGCTGGCGACGGTGGTGGGCGAGCTGATCCGCCGCCCAGTCGACCTGATCGCAACCTTCGGCACCCCGCCGACGGAGGCGGCCAAGGCGGCGACGACGACCATCCCGATCGTGATGATTGGCATTGGCGACCCGGTCGGGGCTGGCCTTGTGACGAGCCTCGCCCATCCGGGCGGCAACATCACAGGCAATACCATTCTCAGCCCAGACCTCGGCGGTAAGCGGCTGCAGATCCTGAGCGAGGCGATCGGGAGCGTGTCGCGCGTGGCTTACCTCGTCAATCCGGAGAATGCCTCTAGCATAACCACGTTGGCCGAGCTGAAGCTTGCGGCGGCGTCCGCGGGCATGACGCTGGTCGGCATCGAGGTGGGCAGCGGCACCGACTTCGCTGGCGCCTTTACGGCCATGCTGCGCGAGACCCCCGACGCGCTGCTGGTGAGCAACGATCCGCTGCACCAACTTCACATCGACTGGATCATCGACTTCCTGGCGCAGCACCGGCTGCCAGGGATGTTCCAGGCGAAGGAGAACGTGGCGGCTGGCGGCCTCATGGCCTACGGCGCGAGCGTACCGGACCTGTTCCGGCGCGCCGCCGGCTACGTGCACCGCATCCTGCAAGGCACCAAGCCCGCCGACTTGCCGGTCGAGCTGCCAACGAAATTCGATCTTGCCATCAACCTCAGGACGGCGCGGGCCCTCGGCCTCACTGTGCCGCCCATGCTCCTCGCCCGCGCCGACGAGGTGATCGAATGAAGAGGCGCCAGTTCATGGCGCTGCTCGGCGGCGCGACGGCCGCGTGGCCGTTGACGGCGCGAGCGCAGCAGCCGGCCAAAGTTCCGCGGGTCGGTATCTTGTCTCCTGCTGCCAGCGAGACTGCGGCGACGCTGACTACCTTTCGCGAAGGAATTCGTGATCTCGGTTATGTCGAGCGGGAGACGATCGCACTCGATTTCCGTCTGTCGAATGGGATCATGGACGCGCTACCGGCGCTCGCCGAGGAGTTGGTGCGCATCCCCGTCAATGTGATCGTAACTGATACCACAAGGGCCACGGTGGCAGTATTTGACGCCACGCACACTATTCCCATCGTGATGGGGGCAACGGGTGGTGATCCCGTTGCGCTCGGGCTGGCGAAGAGCCTCTCGCGGCCGGGCGGCAATGTGACCGGCACACAGCTCCTCACCGGTCTGAGCCAAAAGCGGCTGCAACTGCTCAAACAGGCATTCCCCGGCGCGGGGCGCATCGCTGTTTTGGCAAATCCAAAGGGTGCGCTATCGGTCTCTGAAATGCCCAAGGCCGAGATGGCGGCCGCGCAGATAGGCGTGCGTGTTCTTCCGTTCGCGGCGAGCACGCCTGCCGAATTGCGCGCCGTTGTGCCGTCCGCGCTATCGGGTTGCGACGGCCTCCTTGTTATGCCGGACGGAATGTTCTGGAACAACCGGACGACAATCCTCGGCATTGCATCGATGG
>DATFQX010000478.1:0-8899 GCA_035263865.1 Xanthobacteraceae bacterium | reverse complement strand
GCGAGCCAGAGCCGCTTCGTGCCGTGCTGGCGCGCATATCGGATGACAGCCATCGCGCCGGCAACGAGCAGCCAGCGCAAGTGTCGATTACCCTGCTTTGAGATCCGGCCGAGTCTTTCTTTGCCACCGGTTGAGTGCTGTCTCGGGACTAAGCCGATCCAGGCAGCAAAACTGCGACCCGACAAGAATACTTTCCAATCTCCTACTTCGGCCACCAGCGCGGTGGCGACGATCGGGCCAACTCCAGGGATTTCCTCGAGCCGCCGGCTTTCTTCACTTGAGCGGTGCCAGGCATGGATACGCTTCTCGATGGCTAAGATCTCTTCCCTGATAGCCGCATATTGGCGAGCAAGGATGCCGAGGCTGAACCGCGCCGCCGCTGGAATGCGATCATCGTCTTCGTTCGCGATGATCTTGAGCAGCTCTGCCGCGCCATTGCGGCCCTTTGCGGAGATAATGCCGAGCTCGGCCATATGCCCGCGGATCGCATTCGACAGCATGGTTCGCTGACAAACCAGAAGCTGCCGGCTGCGATGCAACATCAAGCCGGACTGCTGCTGTTCAGACTTCGTCGCGACAAACCGCATCGACGGTCGCGTGACCGCCTCGCAGATTGCGGCAGCGTCGTTGGCATCGTTTTTGCCGCGCTTCAGATAGGCTTTTACGTAGCTCGGCGGCAGCAGCCTCACCGTGTGGCCGAGCGCCTGAAGCCGCCGGCTCCAATAATGCGCGGTCGGACACGCCTCAATGCCGACAAGGCAAGCCGGCAGGCTCGCGAAGAAATCTAGCAGCTTCGCTCGGGTGATGCGCCTCCGCATCACCACCGCGCCATCAACATCTACGCCGTGAATTTGAAAAACAGACTTCGCGATATCGAGACCGATCGTGCTAACCTCGCCCATGGACGGCCCCCCTCAAGTGGTGCGTTTCGACGCAACCACCCTATGGCACCTTGATGCCTCAGAGTGGGCGCCGTCCACAGCATCAAAAGCGGCGTAGGCCATTGCAGGCTGGCGCCAGCGTATGTCCGCAATGCCCCAAAAGCCGACGACTTCCCCTACTCCCACTGGCAACTCTTGGCGAACGTCGCCATCGCGGTGGCGCGCGTCGGCTCGGCAGCGCAGTCAACTCTTCGCCAAATCTGCCAATAGGCTGGCCGTCACCGAGAGCTTGGATAATGTCAACCCGGAGTTGGCGATCTCGTTGATCGCCATGCGGATGCGCTCGACCTCGGTCCTGCGCGGCGCGACCCAGGCCTCTACCGCAGTAAGCCCGGCGCCCCCATTACTTGCCATTGCAGCAGCGAGCCGCCGCTGAGCCTCCCCAATCGAATCGAGCGCGCGGTCGAGCGCAAGCCGGTCGAAATAGTCGGAAATGACGATCCCGCGCGCGGCGCTGGTGATGTGATCGAGACGGAAAAACGCCGCGGCCGCGAAATAGATCGCCGTGACCTCGGCAATGCTCTGCCCGGTGCGGTCGGCGATCATGACGATGTCGGGCGCTGCGACAAGCGTCGGCAGCGCGGCGAGGCGGCGCGCCAACTCGTCCGGGACGCCCTGCCTGCGCAGGTCGGTCTCGCGCCCTTTGCGCGCAGCGGCGGCCGCCTGCGGCAGCGCGGTGTCGAGTGCGGCCTCGACTGCCGTTATCCCCTCGCGGTAGTGCGCGAGGATCGCGGCGAGCCCTTGCGCAAGTTCGACATTGCGCAGAAACCAAACCAGGCGATCGAGCAGCAGATCCTGAATCGCGCGATAAAGCTCAAGCTGCAGGTGTCCGGAAATCTTGGTGTCGAGCGCGTCGATGTCTGAGTTAAGCGCGGTCATGCCGTAGCTGTCGCGCACGGCCGCGAACGCGGCGGCAATGCGCGCCACCGAGGCTCCGGTCTGATCGGCGATGCGGACCACGAGCGAGGGACCGCCGCGATTGATCATGGAGTTGGCGAGCTGAGTGGCAATAATTTCCCGCCGCAGCCGATGCTGCTCGAGCGCATCGGGAAATTTCTCGGCGATGGCTTTGGGAAAATAGCGGCCGAGCTCGCGGCCGAGATAAGGATCGTCAGGCACGCTCGATTGCACGAGATCATGGTTGAGCGAGAGCTTGGCATAGGCAAGCAGCACCGCAAGCTCGGGCCTCGTCAGAGCTTGTGAGCGACGCCGGCGATCCGCGACCTCGATATCATCGGGCAGGAACTCCACGGCGCGGTCGAGTTCTCCCGAGCGCTCCAGCAGCTGCATCAGCCGCTGTTCGAAACCCATGTCCTCGAGGCCGCGCTCCTGCGCAAGTGAGATCGCGAGCGTCTGCAGATAGTTGTTGCGCAGAACCAGCGCCGCCACGTCCTCGGTCATGTCGGCCAGGAGCGCGTCTCGCGCCTCTCGCGAGAGCCTGCCGTCGCGCATCGGTCGCGCCAGCGCGATCTTGATGTTGACCTCGACGTCGGAGGTATTCACGCCGGCCGAATTATCGATGGCGTCGGTATTGAGCCGGATGCCGCGCAGCGCCGCCTCGATGCGGCTGCGTTGCGTCATCCCGAGATTGGCGCCCTCACCGATCACTTTGGCGCGGATGTCGGCGCCGGTGACGCGGACTGGATCGTTGCCACGATCTCCCACCGCATCATCGCCCTCCGACGAGGCCCGGACATAGGTCCCGATGCCACCGAAGAAGAGAAGATCGACCGGCGCTTTGAGGATCGCCCTGATCACGTCGTCCGGCGTCGCCTTGGCGGCCGTGAAGCCGAACGCCGAGCACGCCTCGGGCGAGAGCGCGATCTCCTTCGTCGCGCGCGAGAAAACGCCGCCGCCCCTGGACATCAGGTTGCGATCGTAATCTTGCCAGCTCGACCGCGGCAGATCGAACAGGCGTCGGCGCTCGTGGAAACTTTTCTCCGGATCCGGGGCCGGGTCGATGAAAATGTCGCGGTGGTCGAACGCGGCGATGAGCTTCATCGTCCGCGCCTGCAGCATGCCATTGCCGAACACGTCGCCCGACATGTCGCCGATACCGACGGCGGTAAACGGCGTGTTGCTGATATCGAGGTCCATCTCGCGGAAGTGGCGCTTCACCGATTCCCAGGCGCCGCGGGCGGTAATGCCCATTCTTTTATGGTCGTAACCGGCCGAACCGCCGGAGGCGAAAGCGTCGTCGAGCCAGAACCGGTGCTCCCGGGCGATTGCATTGGCGAGGTCGGAGAAGGTCGCCGTGCCTTTATCGGCGGCGACCACAAGATAGGGATCGTCGTCGTCTTGGCGCACGACATTCTCGGGTGGGATGACCTCGTCCTCACCGAGGTTGTCGGTAATGTCGAGTAAGGTCGAAATGAACGACCTGTACGCGGCGGTCCCTTCGGCCTGCACGCCCTCGCGCGTTGCTCCCTTGGGCAGCAGCTTCGGCACGAAGCCGCCCTTGGCGCCGACCGGGATGATGACCGCGTTTTTGACCTGCTGCGCCTTGGCCAGACTGAGAATTTCGGTGCGGAAATCTTGGGGCCGGTCCGACCAGCGGATGCCACCGCGCGCGACCTTTCCGAAGCGCAGGTGCAGCGCTTCGACGCGGGGCGAGTAAACAAAAACCTCATAGCGCGGTCGCGGCAGCGGCAGCGCGTCGAGCGCGCCACTCGCAAACTTGATGGCGATGAGGGGCTTGGGCTGACCGCTGGCGTCGAGCTGATAGAAGTTCGTGCGAATCGCAGCGGCGATCGCGTTGACGAAGCGGCGCAAGATTCGGTCTTCGTCGAGGCTTTCGACCGCTCTGAGGGCGGATTCGATCTTCTCCGCGATCTTCGTCCCGCGCGCCTTTCGCTCCTGGGCATCGAGGCGCGGATCGAACCGGGCAGCGAACAGGTGCACGAGATCGGCGGCGATCGACGCGTGCTTGACCAGCGTCGCCCACATATAGCCTTGGGAATAGGGCACCTGGATTTGCCGCAGAAATCGCGAGATCGCGCGCATGAGCGCCACGTCGCGCCACATCAGCCCGGCCGCCAGCACAAGCGCATTGTAGCCGTCGTTCTCGGCCCCGCCGCGCATCACCACCACGAAGAGCGCCTCGAGACGCCGCTTCTTCGCTTCGAGATCGACCGCCCCCCCGTCCGCACGCTCGAGCACCATGTCGTGGAACCAGACATCTCCCTCGCGTTGCTGCTCGGGCGGTGCCTCGTCGCGCTGCGTCTTGTCCCCGGTCACGCGGGCGATCTGATACGTGCGCTCGTCGACGACCTTGAAGCCCATGTTCTCGAGCACGGGCACGCGCTCGGACAGGGGGATCGGCCGATTGTAGCTCCATACCTTCAGCCCGACGCAGTTGCTGGTGTCGGAGGCACGCCGATGAAAATCGACGCCAAGCGGACGCGGCGGCGAGAGCCCTTCAATGACGCGAATATCGGCGAGCGCCGTGGCGGGCGAATAGTTCTCCCGATATCCTTCCGAGAAGGCGTCGCGATAACGCTCGAACAGGGCGCGCGCTCTAGCCGGGTCGTAGGTGCGCCCCAATGCCTCGTCGAGCTCGTCGACCCAGGTGCGCATAATCGCTTCGATCGCACGCTCGAGGCTCCCCCGATCCGGATTGGGCGCTTTGCCCGACGAAAGCGCGATGATGAAGTGGACGCGAACCAGTTGGCCCTCGGGAAAGAACGGGTGGAAGGCGCTCACCCGGCCCTGATAGGCATGGGCGAGATAATCTCCGATCGCCTTGCGCACCACGCTGCCGTACCGCTCGCGGGGGACGTAAACGAGGATCGAGACAAAACGATCGAATCGGTCTCGGCGCGGCAAAACGCGCACTCGCGGCCGTTCATCGAGCTGCAGCACCGCCAGTGCGAACTCGTACAGCGTGTCCTCGTCGAGCTGAAACAATTCGTCGCGCGGGTAATTTTCGAGCACGTTAACGAGCGCCTTGCCGGAGTGACCATCGGGGTCGAAGCCGGCGCGCTTCACCACGGCGTCGACCTTGCGGCGCAAGTACGGAATGGATCGCGTCGAGCGCGTGTAGGCGGTCGACGTGAAGAGGCCGACGATGCGGAACTCGCCGATCAGCTTGCCGCGGCGGTCGAAGCGCTTCACGCCCACATAGTCCATATAGACTCGTCGATGCACGCGGGAGCGCACCGCGGCCTTGGTGACGATGAGCAGCGTCGGCTGTTTGAGCAGCGCCCGCCTCTCCGGGGTGAGGACCAAGGGTTCGTTCCAGCGCCGCAACACCGCCATGTCGCGCGAACGCAATATGCCGAGCCCGGTCTCGAAATTTGGCTCGAGCGCGTCCTCCGCGGCGGTGAAGCCGTAGTCGCGAATGCCAAGGAGGGTGAAATTATTGTCGAGGAGCCATTCAAGAAACGCGATCGCTTCGGCGACCTCGGCTGCCGGCAAGGGCGGCGGATTGGCTTTCAGGCCGGTAGCCACTTCCGCCACCCGCGCAACCATTGCTCGCCAATCAGCAACGCACACGCGGACATCCGCGAGGACGCGCTCGATCGCCTCGACGATCTCGGCACGGCGCGCCTGTTCGTCGATGCGTTCGACGTGAACGTAGATGACGCTTTCCCGCAGTGCGTCCGCAGCCGGTTTTGCGCCCTTGAAGGCGGTGAGGCGGCCGGTAGCGTCGCGCACGACGCTGAGGACAGGATGCACGACGAAGTGGATATCCATGCCGCGCTCGGCGAGTTCGGCCAGCACCGAGTCCACCAGGAATGGCATGTCGTCGTTCACGATTTCGAGCACGGAATCGACACGCAGCCGCTCGTGACCCGCCAAGGCGGGCGCGTCGAACCGGATGTTCGGCACGCCTGGTTTGCGCATGGCGAGCAGCGCCCAGGCATCCGCGGCGAGCTCGGCAAGCTGACGCGGATCGTAACGCATGAGATCTTCGGGAACGGCGTGAGCGAAGAGCGCGGCGACGAAGTCTTCCGGCACGTCGCGATTGCCGCTTCGGAGGATTTTGCCGGCGGCGGCAATGAGCGCCGCTTCGGCGCGTTCTTCATCCGTGCCAGAAAGGTCAACGGCTGCCATTACGTTATCCCTCGGCGCGTCCGGCGGATTACCTTACCGTGGCATCAAGTGCCGACGGTTTTAAGGGCCAAGCCCTTCACCCTCAAGTATTCCTCGTCGGCGCATGACACTAGCTCGTGATGCTCGAAGCAATATCGTTCCACCGCCTCAGACGGTAATATCAAGCGTCGAACACAGGAGAATGACCGTGCCCAAAGCGTCCAAGACCGTGCCCAAAAAACGACCGGTCCCAACCAAGCGTTCGCCGCTCATCAGGGCCGTCGACACATCTGCTGCGCCCCACAGCGGACGCGAGGACGACATCAAGATCACGGCGCTAAACCTCGCACCAGGGAAACTCTCGGCGCAGATGAAGGCCTATTTGAAGAAATGCGACGAAAAATTGGGGTTCGTCCCCAATGTCCTCAAGGCTTTCACCTTCGACGACGCGAAGCTCAGGGCGTTCGTGGACTATCGGCATGAGCTCGTGCAGAACACCGCCAACCTGTCGAAGCTGGAAATTGAGATGATCGCTACCGTGGTCTCCTCGCAGAACCGCTGCTTCTATTGCATTACCGCGCATGGCAATGCAGTGCGCCAGCTCGGCGGTCCAGTCTTGGGCGAGATGATGGTGATGAACTATCGCGCCGCGCGTCTCAACAAGCGCCAACGCGCCATGCTCGATTTCGCGGTCAAGCTCACGACGCAACCGTGGGAAGTCGAAGAGGAGGACCGCGAGCGGCTACGGCGCGCGGGCTTCACCGATCGCGACATCTGGGACATCGCGTCCGTCGCGGCCTTCTACAACATGACGAATCGGCTTGCATCTGCGACCGACATGCGGCCGAACAGCGCCTATCACGGCCAGGCGCGCTAGTCCTCGAGCCGAGAGTTCGCCAATGACGGCTGCTGGAGGCTAGATGATCGGCATCGCCCGCGCCACGCTGCTCTTCCTGTTCGCTTGCCTGATCTGGATCGGGCCGCTGGCGGCGGAGACCCCCGCGCTTATCGAGGCTGCGCCCGCGAGCGGCTCGCCCATCGCGCCAGTCGCGGCGTCGCATGGCATGGTGGTTGCGCAGGAAGGGCGCGCGGCACGCATCGGTGTCGAAGTGCTCGAGCAGGGCGGCAATGCGATCGACGCGGCGGTGGCGACGGGTTTCGCGCTCGCGGTGACCTACCCGCGCGCCGGCAATATCGGCGGCGGCGGCTACATGCTGATCCACCTTGCGCAGCGCAGGATCGATACGGCAATCGACTATCGCGAGACCGCGCCGGCCGCGACGACGCGCACGATCTTCCTCGATGAGCGGGGCGAAGCCGACCCGCACAAGTCCCAGGACTCCGCGCTGGCGATCGGCGTTCCCGGAACCGTGGCAGGGCTTGCGCTCGCACACGCGAAATACGGCTCGGGAAAATTCACGCTTGCACAGCTCATTGCACCGGCGATCGCGCTCGCGCGCGACGGCATTCCGATCGAGAACGACATCGCCGACTCCTTGCCGCGGTCGCAAACGCGGCTGGCCCGCTGGCCCGCAACTGCAAAGATCTTCCTCGCGCCCGACGGCCGTGCGCTTGGCCCGGGAGCGACATTACTCCAGCGCGATCTCGCCGATACGCTCTCGGCCATCGCCCGCGAGGGACCGCGCGCGTTCTACCGCGGCCCGATCGCGGACAAGATCGCCAGCGCGGTTCGCGCGGCAGGCGGCATCATGACGCGCGAAGATCTCGAACGCTACCAACCTATTGAGCGTACGCCGACGTTCGGCAGCTATCGCGGCTATCGCATCGTTTCAATGCCGCCGTCCTCGTCCGGCGGCGTGATCCTGGTCGAGATGCTCAACATTCTCGAAGGATATAAGCTCGGCGAGTTGGATGCGGCCACACGTGTCCATCTGATGATCGAAGCGATGAAGCGCGCCTACTTCGATCGGGCGAAGTTTCTCGGCGATCCTGCAAGCGTGACGCCGCCACCTTATCTCACATCGAAACGCTTCGCCGAAGCGCTGCGCGAGCGCATCGACCCCGCCCACGCCGCTCCAGCCGCGAGCTTCGGCTCGATCCTTTCGCCGCCGCGCGAAGGTGACAACACCACGCATTTCTCAGCGATCGATCGCTTCGGCAATGCGGTCGCCAACACGACAACTCTGAATTTGAGTTATGGCGTGGGTCTCGTGGCGGAAGGCACAGGTGTTCTGCTCAACAACGAGCTCGACGACTTCGCCGCCAAGCCGGGCGCTCCCAATGCCTTTGGTCTCGTCGGCGGCGACGCCAACGCGCCGGGACCCGGTAAGCGGCCGCTCTCGTCGATGACGCCGACGATCGTGCTCAAGAACGATAAGCCGTTTCTCGTCACCGGCTCTCCCGGCGGCAGCCGCATCATCACGACCGTGCTGCAGGTGCTCGTAAACGTCATCGACCGCAAGCAGCCGATTGCACAGGCGATCGCCGAGCCGCGCGTGCATCACCAGTGGTGGCCCGATGAAGTCGCGGTCGAGCGTGGATTCCCCCCCGATCTGATCCTCGCGCTCAAAGCGCGCGGCCATGCCGTGGTGGACGGATTGCCGCGCACGTCGGCCAATTCCATCTTGGTAACAGCGACGGGCCTGGTCGGCGCCGCGGACAACCGCACCCGCGGCGCCCTGGCTGCCGGGTATTGAAGCAGACCGGAATTCATCAAACCCGTGCAGCGCGGCGGGCCAAGCTTGAACGGTTGGCTATTTCAGCGCGGCGCGCTGGCGTTTCCGCGACCTTAGTCGCCCCGGCTGGCCAACGATGTGAGGATTTTTGGAGCGGGCGAAGGGATTCGAACCCTCGACCCCGACCTTGGCAAGGTCGTGCTCTACCCCTGAGCTACACCCGCGTCCGAATTCCGGTCGCACCATGGCGGCCGGTTGATCGAGCACCTATGCCAAAAGGGCGAAAGC
>DATFQX010000477.1:0-2991 GCA_035263865.1 Xanthobacteraceae bacterium | reverse complement strand
TCAGCAGCTGCGACGCGATCTGGCGGTTCGTTACCTCGACGACCGCAAGTTGCATGTGTCCAAGATTGCGTGGATGCTCGGCTTTACTGAGGTGAGCGCATTCACGCATGCATGCAGGCGCTGGACCGGAAAGACGCCGCGCGAGATGCGGACAGCCGGCGCTTATTGACCAAATGAAAGGAGGGAGCCGCTCCTCCTTAACGGTTCGACCTAAGACTGGCTTGGCTAACAGTCGGCAGGTTTGGCAAACGTCCTGAAATGCGAGAATTTCGTCGCGCGGTATCGGTCGATGGACAAACTTCTCTTCTGGTTGGGTCTCGGAGCAGCGCAGAAAGGCGCTGGGTCGAACGAAATCAAGCCCAGTCGGCATCGGGTTGTTTCGTTCGCCGTCGGTATTCTGCTTGCCCTGTTGATAGCTGTCGGAATGTTTGTTCTGTTGGTCAGCCAACGGTGAGGCTTATGCCACGGTTATGGCCAGCAACAAGACGCTCGCAATAGCGCCAGCGGTGCCAAGGAATGAACCAATCAGAGCGATTGTGAGCCATTTAATTTCTCATTATTCGACGGCCCGGTGGACATACACGTAGCCGTGCGAGCGCTGTGTGAACCAGTTCACACAGCGGTCCGCTCAAGTACGGGTATTTTACACGCCGATGTTGGAAAATGGGCTGACATCGGGTAGATGCGTCCCTCGGCGGCGCACCGCACCTCCTCCTCGACCCGCCGCTGCCTTTCACCAGAGGGTCAGTTCGACCAAAGTTACAACGAAGATTGCAACGCCAAGGATAGTGAGTTGTCCGAGAACAAAGTTTGGTCGCTCGGCCGCGCTCATTTTGATTATTACGCCACCCGAGCATATCGAAATGTAAATGAGGTCCTCTCCGCAGACAGCGCTTTGGCGCGCTGACGGGCGGGGATTCTGCTCCGGCCCGCACAGATAGCCGTTTCCCATGACCACCCTCTCCTCCGAATCGAGATCAGTCACGCGCAGATGAACTGTAGTGCTGGACTCGTGGGGACTGTGTGATCTGGCTCATAAACTTCGAGGGGCCAGCGACAGCGGGCAATCTCCGTCCAAACGCGGTCGTTCTCGATGTCGCGACCGGCCCCGGAACGGTGGCACGGGTAGCGGCCAAATATCGCCATCGCGCGGAAGTGACTACCCCGCAATGCCTGCCGATTCCGCTGGCCAGGGTGCATCGTTTCGAAGTCCATCCTACACTCCGCCATATCGACAGCCACGGAGCCGGTCCATGACCACCCAAGACGCCGCCTGCAGTTGCGGGCAGCTTCACCTTACGATTGAGGGCGAACCATCGCGCATTTCTATGTGCCACTGTCTGGAGTGCCAACGCCGCACTGGCGCCGCGATCAGCAACCAGGCGCGTTTCCGCCGTGAGCAGATCACCTTCGCCGGTAGTTCTACGGCGTGGATGCGGACAGCCGAAAGTGGCAACGCGCTGACCTTTCATTTCTGTCCGACATGCGGCTCCACCGTCTACTGGGAGGGCGAAGGCTTTCCTGGATACGTTGCCGTTGCCATCGGCAACTTTGCTGACCCAAATTTCCCCGCGCCGACCATCGCGGTGTGGGAGGAGTCACGCCACCCCTGGGTCTCCTTGCCGCCCGATACGCCGCCCAAGCGCGTGGCGAAGCAGGGTTGAAATAACAGCTGGCGGTCTTCTGCCAAGTGTCGGTTTGCTTCACGGACGACCTGGAAAATCGCTGAGTGAGTATCGAGTCTGCTTCACCACAATCTGGGAGGCCGAAAAATGAAAGCGATCTTGTGTAGCGAGGTGGTCGCCTGCCAGCGCCGGCGGAACCAAGACTGGTTGCAAAATTTCAGCATGCCCGCTGGCTGATCCTCGCCAATTCGTTATCCTGTATCGCTGGTGGGGACCGAATGCAATTCGATCGATTGAGACGGCGGGAGTTCGTCACGCTTCTGGGCGGCGCAGCTTGCGCATGGCCGCTCGCGGCGCGTGCGCAGCAGGGCGAGCGGATGCGGCGGATCGGCGTGCTCCTGTCGGGGGCTGAGGACAATCCGGACGTGCAGGTCTGGCTCGCGGCGTTCCTGCAACGGCTGCTGGAATTGGGCTGGAGCGAGGGCCGCAATTTGCGGATCGACTATCGCTTGGGGGCGCCGAGCGCACTCGCAAATACGCGGCGGAATTGGTCGCGCTCGCGCCCGACGTCATCTTTGCCAGTGGAACCGCGCAGGTGGGGCCGTTGTTACAGGCGACCCGCACCGTGCCGATAATATTCGCGATTGTCGCCGATCCGGTCGGCGCCGGCTTCGTCGATAGCCTGGCGCGGCCAGGCGACAACGCCACCGGTTTTGTCCAATATGAATATGGCTTGAGCGGGAAATGGCTGGAAGTGCTCAAGGAGATCGCGCCGCGCGTGACACGAGCGGCGGTCCTTCGGGATGCCGCCATAACCGCCGGGGTCGGCCTGTGGGGCGCCATCCAGACAGCGGCGCCATCGTTCGGGATCGAGGTGAGCCCGGTCAACGTGCGCGACGCGACCGAGATCGAACGCGCCATCACGGCCTTCGCGCGCGGACCGAATGGCGGCCTGATCGTAACCGGAAGCGCGTTGTCGGCGGCTCATCGCGATCTGCTCGTCGCGCTTGCCAAGCGGCACAAACTGCCCGCAGTCTACTTCACACGCCAATTCGTCGACCGCGGCGGCCTGATCTCCTACGGTCCCGATATCGTCGACCAGTTCCGGCAAGCTGCCGGCTACGTCGATCGTATCATCAAAGGCGAGAAGCCAGCCGATCTGCCCGTGCAGGCGCCGACCAAGTACGAGCTAGTGATCAACCTCAAGACTGCCAAGGCTCTTGGTCTCGAGGTGCCGCCCGCCCTGCTCGCCACCACCGACGAGGTGATCGAGTGATGGGGTGGATGGCCCCCTTTCGGCATCGACGTGCCAAGCTGGTGTTCTGTCGAATCACCAGGAACAGGGAGCCATCCATGAGCGAGGTTA
>DATFQX010000476.1:0-6042 GCA_035263865.1 Xanthobacteraceae bacterium | reverse complement strand
CTACTGGGTACCTTACGGAACAAGCTCCTCTGCACCTTATGGCATCTACGCCAGCAGCTATGCCCAAGCTTGCGAGCGTCTGAAATCAGGCTACGCCGCACCGTACGGACCGATTTTCTACTGAGGGTGCCCGCCGCGTCCCCGCGCGCCCGGCCAGGAGTACATTTAGAGCACCTTCGGGAGATCAGGGCAGACCAGATCGCAGCGCTCCACCATACTGTGTGCATCGCGCTTTGGGCCGCGGCGCAGTCTATTGGTTGAGCTTGTGCCTTTTTTATCTGATCGAGGATTAGTAGACGGTACTTGTCGTTGGAACGCAGGTTTTCTTCCAGCGCTCGTAGCAGCGCCACGGGAAGAGCGGTCGGGTGACCGTTTTCATAAGCGGTCGCGATGATCTTGCGTCGGCGCGCTAGCGTGGGACATCTTTCGGGGAAACGTGCCCGTTGAACGTCATGATCCGCGCGCCGATCGTATTTCGTAACTCACGGTAACCCGCAGGGTAACGTGTCTGGGGATTTGATGGCGGCACCAAGCAGGGAGTTGGCCGCGCAACCGTCGAGGTTACCTTCGATATTGTGGTACAGACTGCCTCCAACCAACGGAGCCTGAGATGTCCTTTCGAGTGGCGGTGCTAACCGCGATCGTCGCGATCCCCGCGGTAATTATGGTGCAAGTTGCCTCCGCGCAGAACTATCCAGCCAAGCCGATCCATTTGATCGTTCCTTATCCCGCCGGTGGCGGAACCGACTTCTTCGCGCGGCTGGTCGGACAGAAAATGTCCGAGCTCGTCGGCCAGCCGATCGTAGTCGAGAACAAGCCGGGCGCGGCGACCAATCTCGGCGCCGATTTCGTCGCCAAAGCACCACCGGATGGCTACACCATGCTGCTCGGCGATGTCGCGACCTACGCCGCCAATCCCAGCCTCTACAGGAAGCTCCCATTCGACCCCTCTAAGGATTTCGCGCCGGTGACGCTCACCGCCCGCTTCCTGAGCGTGCTGGTCACCAATCCCAACAAGCTCAAGGTCAATTCCGTGGCCGAGCTGATCGACCAAGCGAAGAGGGAGCCCGGCAAGATTGATGTCGCGCATGCCGGCGTCGGCAATCCGTTCCATCTCGCTGCGGTGTTGTTCCAGCAGGCGGCGGGCATCAAACTCAACGAGGTGCCGTATCGCGGCGCCGGTCCCGCGGTTCAAGGCCTACTCGGCGGCGACGTGCACATGATGTTTGTGGACTATGCCACCGCGCGCTCGCATATCGCGGCCGGCACCCTAAAGGCGCTCGGGGTTGCCGCGCTCACCCCGCGGCCGGAGCTCCCCGGTGTTCCGCCGGTCGCGGCCGTACCGAGGCTTGCCGGCTTCGAGGCTTGGCCATGGCAGGGTTTCGTGGTCCCGGCGAAGACGCCCGATGCCGTCATCGTCAAGGTGCGCGAAACTTATGTTGCGGCCGTCGCGGACCCAGTCGTACGCCAGAAGGTGACCGATGCTGGTGCCGAGCTGTTGCAGAGTTCGCCCCAGGAGATGGCCGATCATATGCGCAAGGAAGCAGCTAAGTGGGCCGACGTAATCCGCGCTGCCAACATCCAGCTCGATTGATTACCAGCAGGAAATTCGTGGGCAGCGGGCGCACTCTTTATCGTCGACCCCTTAACGTTCGGACGCGCTGAACAAATATTACAGCGTTAGCTGTCAGCGGTTCCTGCCTAATCCTAAGTCCTGAACGCGCTGCATCAACGCGGTATGATAAGCCACGCGACGAACACAAGCTGGTTCGTCTGATAGGGGAGATGATCTGCAATGACTTCAGAAATCAGCAAGCCTACGCTGTATGAACGTCTTGGCGGCGTCTATTCGATTGCTGCAGTTGACGACTTTATTGATCGGGTTATGCACAACCCAATCTTGAATGCGAACGCTGCAGTTGACGAAGCGCATCACCGCGTCAGCCCGGCAGGCTTCAAATATTATGTGACGGAGATGATCTGTTGGGCCACGGGTGGCCCGCAGAATTACACCGGCCATCGATGACCGAAAGTCACAAACACCTCAAGATCACCGAGAGCGAGTGGGCCGCCTTCTGCAAGGACTTCGATGACACGATGGCGAAATTCAATGTGCCCGGCACTCGGCCTCAACGTGCCGCCGACGCTGCTCGCGCGCGCCGATGAGGTGATCGAGTGAAGCGGCGCGAGTAAGCCTTTTCGGCCGCCCTTTGTTCGCTCACGCACTTGGTCACGTCGGCAAGCACATCGAACTCGGGCATGAGCATCAGCCCACGTTCGCGCTGTCTCCTTCACCATTGCTGAAAGCTGGTGTGGATCGACACGGTCCGCCTTCATCACTTCCTTGGTGATTGGATCGGACAGGATGTCCTCGAGCGTTAGTTCGCGCTGATACCACGTCACACTCGTTCCCTTCCTCAAACGACACGGTGTTTTGCATGCAGTGGCTCAGCCCGGAGGGACTTGAAGCTGCTGGGGCACGAGTGGGTGTTTAGCAGGAGACGAGATGCGAGACTTGAAGGGTCTTTGGAGATTTCCCAGAGATTTTCTCCAAACGTTTTCAAATGGTATGGTGCAACCTTTGTGATAGCTGCCAACTTTACTGGGAGGCCAGTTCAGCCACCCGGGCCGCCCACACCTATGATTCAGAACGATTCGGGTCTGTCACAAGGACCTGTAGGCACTTTCGGGGCATCCTAATCCTGCGGTAAGCTGGCATAGCGGGTTCCGGCGGGGGGAGCCCACCTAAGACGACGCCAGTTCATCACGCTTGTCGGCAGCGCTGCGGCAGCTTGGCCGCTCGCGGCGAGGGCGCAACAGCCGGCGGTGAAAAACCCCCGTGGTGTGACGCAGATCGGGGTGCTATGGCCGGTCGATGACGACCAAGTGTTGGCGGCGTTCCGGCAAGCGCTGCGCGACCTCGGCTACATCGAAGGCCAGAATATCGCCTACGAGTATCGTTCCTCACGGGGCAATGATGCTTTGCTTCCCGCGCTTGCTTCCGAGCTGGTCCGTCTCGATGTCGATCTCATTCTGACCTGGGGGGTCACTGCGGGCCGCATTGCGAAAGAGGCGACCACGAGCATTCCCATCGTCAATGGGTCGATGAGTGATCCGGTCCGTGCCAAGCTAGTCGACAGTCTGGCGCGGCCAGGTGGCAATCTTACCGGACTGACGAGCGCCAGTCCCGATGTGAGTGCCAAGAGACTGCAGCTGATGAAGGAGTTGGTTCCTGCGCTCGCACGCGCCGCCGTACTCGCGACAGCTGCTCCGACGGCAACATTTGCGATGCAGGAGACCGAGGCGGCCGCTCGTTCGCTCGCGGTCGAGCTTCAGGCTGTCGTTGTCCACCGGCCGGACGAATTAGATGACGCTTACGCAGCGATGGCGCGTGCGCGCGCCGAGGCCGTCATTGTTCCGACGTGAGCTATCGGCAATTGTTCCGGCGGAGAACCTGCAAAGTCGCTTCGTATTCGATACGGAACGCAGTGGGCCGGTAACAAGGGCCTGGTTCCTCAAAATGGTCCGCCGGACTGGAGAGTTGGCCAAACTGCCCTTCCCGATTCATCCGCACATGCTCCGCCACGCCTGCGGGTTCAAATTGGCGAATGACGGTGTCGATACTCGCGCGCTGCAACACTTCCTGGGCACGCAACATCATGCACACGGTGCGGTATACCGAACTACGCTCCGATCGTTTCGACGGGTTCTGGAAGGATTGACGCCCCAGCGCATAGCCGAGCAGCGGCAGCGGGATTTCCAGGCCGAGCGCCCTCGCGGCGGTCTTGAGGTTAATGACGAGTTAGATCTTGGCGAGAGCGACATCGTGATCGTTCACGCCCCTCTCACCGAGAGTACGCACCACCTCATCAATCGCGAGCAGCTCGCGCTGATACGCCCCGGCGGGATCATCATCAACGTGAGCCGTGGTGGGGTGGTCGATACTGCCGCAGTCATCGAGACGCTGCGCAGCGGCATCTTTCCGCTGCGGGCCTGGATGTGCTGGAATCCGAGCCGGAAGTGCCGCCCGAATTGCGCGCACATCCGGAGCAATGCTCACGCCCCATGTTGCTTTCACGTCCGACACTTCCCTGCTGGATTTGCGGAAGCGCGCGGCTGAGAACGTGGTGCGGGTGCTCATCGGTGAGTCGCCGATGATGAAGTAGCCGGCGAATTGGCGCCGGGATCAGCCCGGCGCCGCTGACTTTCACGCAGGAGCCTGCCATGCAGTATCGCCGTCTCGGCCGCTCCGGCCTGAAGGTATCGCCCTTGTGCCTGGGCACGATGATGTTCGGCGGCGAGACCGACGAGCAGGCCGCGCAGAAGATCGTGCGCCACGCCTTCGAGGCGGGCATCAACTTCATCGATAGCGCCGACGCCTACAACGAAGGCCGCTCCGAGGAGGTCACCGGGCGGGCCATTGCCGGCGAGCGCGAGCGCTGGGTGGTCGCGACCAAGCTGGGGAACCAGGTGGGCCAAGGGCCGAACGGCGGCGGACTGTCGCGCAAATGGGTGATGACTGCGGTGGAGGGCAGCCTGCGCCGGCTCGCCACCGACTACATCGACATCTACTACCTTCACAAGGAGGACCACGGCACGCCGCTCGAGGAGACGGTGCACGCGCTAGTCGACCTCGTGCGCGCCGGCAAGATCCGGTATTTCGGCGTGTCGAACTACCGCGCCTGGCGGGTCGCCGAGCTGCACCGCCTGGCGCGCGAGGCCGGCATCGACGGGCCGGTGGTGAGCCAGCCTTACTACAACGCGATGAACCGCATGCCCGAGGTCGAGCACCTGCCGGCCTGCGCCTATTTCGGCATGGGTGTGGTGCCGTACAGCCCGCTTGCGCGCGGTGTGCTGACCGCCAAGTACGACCCGGCCTCAGCACCGCCCGCCGACACCCGTGCCGGGCGCGAGGACCGGCGCATGATGCAGACCGAGTGGCGCCGCGAGTCGCTCGAGCTGGCCCAGGAGATCAAGCGCCACGCCGAAGCGCGCGGAATCTCGGCCAGCCAGTTCGCAGTCGCTTGGGTGCTCAACAATGCCTTGGTCACTGGCACCATCGCCGGCCCGCGCACGTTCGAGCAGTGGGAGCACTATCTCGGCGCGCTCGAGTACAAGTTCACCACCGAGGACGAGGCACTGGTCGACCGGCTGGTGGCACCCGGCCATCCCTCGACCCCGGGCTACAACGATCCCGCCTACCCCCTCGAGGGCCGCGTCCCGCGCAGCGGCTGACGCGCTGGACGCCCGCCCCCGCAATGCGGGCGAGGTTGACGGCCTCAGTCTATGCGGGCGCCCGACGCTCCCAACCTCATTAAGGATCCGCGATAAAGCCATCGCCATCGAAGCCTACGCAAGACAAGCAAAGAACAAGTAGATTGAGGCAGATGCCTTTGAAATCCGCGAGCGCGCCGAGCGGAAGCTTTGCGACAAAATGGAGGACTTGCCGAAGTCAACAGGAGGCGACTTCGCAGGACGTAAGCCAATAGGTGGGTTGCGCAAAAACCAAAGCCGCTATCGGCTTACGGCATCGACAAGAACGTTGCCGACCGTGCCCGCAAGACCGGCGCATTGCCGGGGCAGACCGCACGCTTGCGGCGTGATATTGTTGCTTTCACTAGCCAGCCCTCGCACGGGAGGGCCACATGCCTGTCACTATCGGACGGCGGGAAGTGATAGCTGCGCTCGGCGGCGCGGCCGCGTGGCCGCTCGCGGCGCGCGCGCAGCAAGGCGAGCGGATGCGGCGGATCGGCCTCCTCCTAAAGGTTTAAGCCGGATCATGCGCAGCACAGTTGCAGCGTGCGCCATTGTGGTTTTGCTGATCGGCACGGCAGATGCCGAGCAATGCCCACTAGGCGCGCTCGGGGTGAGCCGCACACTCGTGGTCGACCCTAACGAGCATCCCCGTGTCGGCTCCATGCAATACCCCGAAACGCTGCCGCTTAACGATCATGAGGTCGTGCTGACGTTCGACGATGGTCCGGTGCCGCGTTACACCAACCCCGTTCTCGAGACCCTCGCATCGGAATGTGTGAAGGCCAC
>DATFQX010000475.1:0-8075 GCA_035263865.1 Xanthobacteraceae bacterium | reverse complement strand
CCACGCCGGCGTCTATTCGGCGGTCACGCACTATCTCAAGGCGGTCGAGGCGCTCAAGAGCGAAGCCGACGGCAAGGCGGTGGTCGCCAAGATGAAGGAGCTGCCGACGGACGACAAGCTGTTCGGCAAGGGCACGGTGCGTGCCGACGGCCGCAAGATCCACCCGATGTACTTGGTCGAGGTGAAGAAGCCGGCGGAATCGAAGGGCCCGTGGGACTACTTCAAGGTCCGCGCCACCATTCCGGCCGATCAGGCCTTCCGGCCGCTGTCGGAAGGCGGCTGCCCGCTCGTGAACAAAAACTCTTCGTGACACGCGTGCGTGGGTTCGTTCCTGACATTTTTGCCACGCAACGCCAGCATGCTGCGACTCATCGCGCGTGCGCCAGGCATGGTGACGAGCTCGCGCGACGAGGGTGCAGCGCGCGGCACGGTACTGTTTCCGGCCACTCGGTTCAAAGTCGTTTCATACTTACCCAGCGCCGCGCGCAGATCGTCCGCCATTCCGGCCACGATCGGTCCTGGCCAATCGATGTAGAGCGTGCCGTCCTCCTTGTCGAACTCCAGCGACGCGCCGGCTACTGGTCGCTCTTCGCCCGCCGCTGCGTTGGCGGACGCAAGCAGCAGCGTGAGCACAGCAACTGCAACTGCGGCGGCAAGACAGGCGCCACCAGCGAAGAAAAACTGAGGGATGAGCCAATTTGACAGGGTGCGGTGATTTTCGCGGAGGTAGGTGTTTTTGCATGTCTTCTTACAGAACTTGTCACCCCACCAGCGATGCGTCACCATGCCGAAGGGTCCGCCACAATAATCGCAGACTTGATGCTTGCAGACTTGTGACCGTCTCATCACGCCCTCGCATGCTTTTGGAGCGCTGGCGCGGCAACCTTGCAGTTACCGGCATAGCACTTGTCATCGCAGTAGGAGAGCCGCGTTGTTAGTTCTCGCAGATAACTCTCCCCGATTGGCTGACAGCACAACGCACAGAAAGATTGCGGGCGGGGTGTCCTGCCATTCACCAAGACAAATTTCATATGCCGCCTCCCCGTTCAGTTTGAGGGGTAGCCCGATCAGAGACCTTCGGCTGCTGATCGGGCTTTGTCGTTAGTCAGTAGCCGTTAGAGCCGAATGAGGAGCTCGCCGGGGACATCGGAGCCGCGTTCGCGGATTGAGCGAATGTCGGGGCCGCAATCAGCGCGGCCAACGCGAGAGCTGCGATAAGTGCTTTCATGATACGTCTCCAGGTTTAGACCATCGTCACGGATTTGTGCATCAGCGCAGAGGCCGATCGGCCGGCGCCTGCAGTGGTCCATCGCCGCCTGAGACTGCATCAGGTCGCTGCTTATTCCGGCCAGAGCGGGTCCAGTCAGGAATGCGCGGTTCTTTTTGGGCAGTTCGGCAATGAAAAGCGCTTTTTGTGATGGCCATCACATAACGAACGCGGTGCCAGCGCGGCCCCAACACCGTTCGCACCAATCACGATCAGTTCAACTGTGGAATAGCGCTTATTGGGTGGGAGTCCTGATCACCCGCAGGCACGAGGTTGGCTTTGTGGCCACTCGGTGCGCCCTGCATATCGTAACGGAGAAATGAGATGGGCATGTTTTCAAGAAGATCCGCTGGCTATCTAGGGCCAGAACTCATTAATCCTTCCGCCCTGACAATACGATCCTGATTCGTGCGAAGGATGGGATCGTGAGCAGGAAACTGTTTTGGCTGAGCGACGAGCAGTGGCAGCGCATCCAACCACACTTGCCGACGAAAGTCCGCGGCAAGCCACGAGAGGACGATCGCCGCATCATCAGTGGGATCATACACATTCTCAAGAGCGGTTGCCGCTGGAAGGATTGCCCCGAAGCCTACGGTCCTCCGACAGCGATCTATAACCGGTTCGCTCGCTGGGCGCGGCGAGGCATATGGGAAAATCTATTCCGAGCGATTGCCGCAAATGGCAGATCAGCCGACACGCAGATGATCGATTCAACCCATGTCAAGGCGCACCGCTCGGCCTCGGGCGGAAAAGGGGGGGAGAAAAAACAGGCGATTGGCCGCTCAAGAGGCGGGCGCAATACGAAGATACACGCACTCGCAGTTTCGACAACGCCAAACAGCGAAACCTGAACGAGAAGGGCAAGGAGCTGGCCAAAGCATTTGGTGACGCAATCCGCCAGGTTGGCATCCCTGCTGGCGAGGTCTATGCGAGCAATTTCAATCGTGCCTTTGAGACGGCGGTACTCGCCGGATTTAAAGACATCGAAAAGACCACCGACCTAACGGAGGGCGGTCTCGTCGTATCACCCGACGAAAATAGCCGGCGAGCCCACGAGCTCATTAACGAGCTTGCAAAGGCCCGCGCTCGCATCTCCAGCTTAGAACAGCAGAACAGAGTGCTCGATGTGCTCGATGCCCGTATTTCTGAGCTGCAGTCAAAAAGCCACTCGGAACTGCCGGACTGATTTTCAGCTCTCAATGTGATACGGAGAGAAAAAAAGAGCGCTCAGGCCTGCAGTCTGCGTGCGGGTGAATTGATCGACAAAGGTGCAATCATCACAGACGAATAGCGGGCTGTATGCGTCCGGAGCTGGACGAGTTCATCCAGTAATCGTGGGTTGGTCGACCCGCAACGCCCCTCTTGCCCAGGCGCTCGCTCGCTGCCGCATGGCCTCGCGCAGCTCCCGGAGCAACTGGGTCGTAGTGGCGTAGCAGCCAGCCGCGCGTGGGTAAGGACTGGATCATTACGCACCCCAATCGGGACGACACGGGGTCGACCACGGCACGATCTCTGGACGAAGTTGCGCTAATTCGGGACACTATAAGCCACTATGCGCCTGTGTTGATCGCACCTTTGTCAATCCAAATTCGTCGCCCCAGCGTCCAGAAAAAATTCGGAGCACGTCGGGCCGGGCGCCGATATTGCCGCCGCCACCCGGCCTGTTGTCGATAACAAATTGCTGGCCGAGCCGCTCCCCACGAAAAAGCCCCGCCTGGAGCGGGGCTTTAGGGCGTTGTACTCGTAAACGCGGTCGGGCAGTTTGCCGTCTCAACGGCGAATTGCGCGCGGTCGCGCTGTGAGAAAGTATTTGAGGATATCTTCGCCATCCATAGCGGCGAGCGGCTCTTTACAAACTTTGCAGTGCAGCAGCCGGTTGGGGGACTGGGGCTGTGAGAACGACGCCCTCATCATTTTGCCCCCACTCATTTTTGGCTGACTAACATAATAAAAGCTCCGGCAGCTATCAACAGGGCAATCAGCCCCCGATCAACGAGCGCCGCTATTCGCAAGCGGAGTTGGGCGGCGCGCTGCACAAGGTCGTCGAGTACGCCAAGTGCATGGATGAGCGCGGCGACGACACGTTCTGGATGGCCGAGCACCATTTCCAGCCGGAAGGCACGGAGCTGATCCCGAATCTGCTGATGATGGCGATGCACTTGTGCGGGGTGACGAGGAACCTGCGCTTTGGCTGCGGTTTCAACGTCGTGCCGATGTGGCACCCGCTGCGCCTCGCGGAAGACTACGCGACGGCCGACATCCTGACTGGTGGCCGCGTGATCTTCGGTGTCGCGCGCGGCTATCACACCCGCGAGGTCGAGACGTTCGGCGCGCCGCTGCGCGACCAGAAGGCCAACCGCGAATTGTTCGAGGAAGGCGTTGATATCCTGTTCAAGGCATTCGAGGGCAAACCATTCTCACACAAGGGCAAGTACTATACGATCCCGCCGGAGGTGCCGTATCGCGGCTATACGCTCAAGGAGATCACGCTAGTGCCGGCGCCGGAGCGCCTGCCGGTCGAATGCTGGCAGCCGATCCAGAGCGGCTCTGAGCGGGCCTTCGACTTCATGGCCAAGCACGGCATCTGCGGCATCATCGGCGGCGGCTCTGCCGAGGGCGGCGCCGTCGAGCCTTCCGCCAGGCCAAGATCGCCGCAGCGGCGGAGTAGTACAGCGCAGGCGGCGCGCCCGCGAATGGCTGCCGTCTGGCCATCAACATGAAGACCGCCAAGGCGCTCGGCCTCACCGTGCCGGAAGTTCGACCGTGCCGTACAGGTCTTGGGCGTCGATTGTCCCAACCGCGCGCATCATGGTAGCCTTCGCTCAACAAGAACAAATCCCCGAGGAGGAACTGTGCGACACGGGCGCCTCCTTGCGTGCGTCTGCATGCTGGGCATCTTTGCGGCTGCCCTGGTCACCTCGCTCAGCTACTCGCTCAGCGACGCTTTGGGTCCGGGGCCGGGCTTCTTTCCGTTCTGGCTGAGCTTGCTCGGGGCCGCGTTGACGGTCGCCTTGCTGGTCGAGATCGCGCGCAGCCACGACGTTGCCACCGCGAGCATTCTCCCGAGCCAGCAGGCGGCCTGGCAGGCCGGCGGCGTGCTCATCGCGCTGGCAGCCGCAGCCGCACTCCTCGAGCCACTCGGCTTTCGGCTGACCATGCTGCTCTTCATAGCCGGTCTGTTGTTTGCGCTTGGCGCGCGCTCGCCGTCCGCGATTCTGCTCACCGCGTTGGCGGGAAGCTTCGGCGTCTTCCATGTCTTTTTCTACTGGCTCAAGGTGCCGCTGCCGATCGGCGCGCTCGGACTTTGAGAGGGATGCACGGTGGACACCTTCCAGCATCTGCTCTCGGGCTTGACGGCGGCAACGAGCCTGCAAAACCTCGGCTTCGCGCTGATTGGTTGCTTCCTGGGCACGCTGATCGGCGTGCTCCCAGGGCTTGGGCCGGCAGCGGGCACGGCGATCCTGATCCCGCTCACCTTCACGCTCGATCCGATCGGGGCGCTCATCATGCTGAGCGCCATCTACTATGGGGCCATGTACGGCGGCACCATCACGTCGGTGCTGATCAACGTGCCGGGAGAAGCGGCCTCGGTCGTCACTTGTTTCGACGGCTATCAAATGGCGAGGCAGGGCCGCGGCGGCACCGCGCTGGGGATTGCCGCCATCGGTTCGTTCGTCGGCGGTATCGCCGCGACCGTTGCACTGATCGTGGTTGCCCCGCCGCTGGCGCGGATTGCGTTGAGTTTCGGCCCGCCCGAGTTCTTTGCGCTGATGGTGTTGGGCTTGTGTCTCATTACCGGTCTCGCCGGACAGTCGCTGTTAACCGGTCTCCTCATGACCGTGCTCGGGCTGCTGATCGCGATGGTCGGCATCGACCCCGTGCGCGGAGCGCCACGCTTCACCTTCGGCATCCCAAGCCTCTATGACGGAGTCGGCTTCATTCCGGTGGTGATGGGCCTCTTCGGCGTCGCCGAGATCCTGCTCACCGTCGAGGCGCCGTACCGCGAGGTGGTCAAGACGAAACTCACGTCGCTCTTGCCCTCGCGCGAGGAATGGCGCCGCTCGTTCGGAGCCATCGCACGCGGCACCGGCGTCGGCTTTTTCTTGGGGCTAATCCCCGGCGTCGGCGCCATCATCCCGACCTTCGTGGCCTACGTGTTCGAGAAGCGCCTCTCGAAGACGCCGGAGCAGTTCGGCCGCGGCGCCATCGAGGGCGTGGCCGCACCCGAGACGGCCAACAACGCCTACGCCAACGCGGCGATGATCCCGTTGCTGACGCTCGGCATCCCGAGCTCGCCGACCATCGCGGTGCTGATGGGCGCCTTCATCATCAACGGCCTGACGCCCGGCCCCTTCCTGTTCAAAGAGCGTCCCGACCTGGTCTGGGCGGTCATCGCAAGTTTCATGGTCGGCAACGTCATCCTGTTGATCTTGAACCTGCCGTTCGTGGGCTTGTGGGCGCGCTTGCTGCGTCTGCCCTATCAGTACGTGTGCGTCGGGACGCTGCTGTTCTGTGTCATCGGCGCCTATAGCCTGCAGCAGAGCGTGTTCGACGTCGGTGTCATGATCGTATGCGGCGTCATCGGCTATGGATTGCGCAAGATCGATCTTCCGCTCGCGCCTCTCGTTCTCGGGTTGATCCTCGGACCGTTCATCGAGAAATCGCTGCGAACCTCGCTCGAGATGTCGGGCGGCGATCTGTCGATCTTCTACACGCGGCCCATAAGCCTCGTCCTGTTGCTTGCCGCTGCCGTCGTCCTCGTCGGCTCGCTGCTGCGCCCGCCGCCGCCCGAGGTGCGTGAATCGAAGGCTTGAATGAATCAACAAGCGGGAGGAACGCCAATGATCTCTCACATCGTCACGGCCGCCATCGGTGTCGCTTTGGCGCTCGCCGCAACGACGGGGAGCACCGGCGCGCAGCAGGACTTTCCCACCAAGCCCGTGCAGCTCATGGTCGCGTACCCGGCCGGCGGCTCGACCGATATCGCCGCGCGCATCGTCGCTGCGATCGCCGAAAAATCGCTGGGTCAACCGATTGTCGTGGTCAACAAGGGCGGCGCCGGCGGCCAGGTCGGCTGGACCGAGCTCGTGCGCCAGCGACCGGACGGCTACTACATCGGCTTCATCAACCTGCCGGCCACCAACACGGTGATCCTCGACCCCGACCGCAAGGCCATCTTCACGGAGAAGGACTTCATGCCGATCATCAACCAGGTGCTCGACCCGGGAGTGATCTGGGTCAGGGCGGACAGCCCCTACAAGACGGTGCATGACCTAATCGATGCGGCCAAGAAATCGCCCAACACCATCCGCGCCGCCACCACAGGCATCCTCTCGGACGATCATCTCGCCGTCCTGATGACGGAGGAAGCGGCACCCGGCGCCGTTTTCCGGCTCGTGCACCTCGAGGGGGGCGCGGCTCAGTTCAAGGAGATTATGGCCGGCAATATCGACGTCGCCTTCGACAATGTCGGCACCATCACGCCGCGAGTGAAGTCGGGTGAGATCCGCGCGCTCGCCGTCATGGACGACGTGCGCTCGAAATTTTTGCCCGACGTGCCGACCATGAAGGAACTGGGCTATCCAACCGTCGTGTCGAACTCCACCCGCGGAATTGCGGGACCGAAGGGCATGCCCGAGCCGATCGTGAGCAAGCTGCGCGAGGTGCTGAAGAAAGCGATGGAGGACCCCGAGCACGTCAGCAAGCTCGAAAACCAGGGCCTCGCCATCAAGATCATGGTGGGCGAGGAATACGCCAAGTATTTCGCCGACACCCACGCCAAGGCCAAGAAATACACCGAGTGGGCGAAGAGCCGTCCTCAGAGGTGATCCTGAGCCGTGCGCGAGCGAGCGCTTCGCTTCCATCTATGTTGACATCGCGCCCGGAAGGAAAAAGGTAAAAGTTTCACGATGCCTAATGGATGGCTAGAGAAGAACGGGGTGGACCGCCGGGTGAAGTATGGGGTTCTCCGCAACCTTGAAGCAGCCGAACTGATCAAGGCGGATTGGCGAAGGGAAAGAACCCGCTCATCACCTGGATAGCCTGTGACCTGTGATGCTGAACCTGTACATTCCAATGACAGGTACCTGTACATTCCAATGACACTTCGGTCTCTTTCTTATCTTTTCTTACTCTTATTCTTAGTAGTGAGAAGGAGATATATCTTTAATGGGTCTATTGGTACGTCGAGATGGCGCATCGGAAGAGAAGTTTTGGCGTGACCTAATCTTCCCCGAAAGAAAAGCGTCGCCGGTCATCGTCATGCTCACTGCGAGCCTTACCGGTTTTGACCCGCAAGCGGTCTTCGGGAGCATCACGCGACTTGCCTATCGATTGCCCTTAGTCACTGACCGCGCGATGGAAGCGCGGCTCGGCTGCTCGCCAGGGCCGTCGCGGCGAGCCCGGTCTGAGCAAGCTTCCAGTTCCACTTTTGCCATGATTTCCAGCCAATTGTGTCGCCGGGCGCGACAGGGGCAAGGGATTGCCAGTGCTTTCGGCACGCCAGTTCATTGGGGCTGCAACGACAGCGTTGTCGCTAATTACCGGCGGATTCCTTCTGACTCTCGCGGCGGGGAATGCGCAGGCGCAAGGCTCCGCGTCCGCCTGTGACGCGGCGGGCGAGATCGCGCTCCTGCCCTCGCCGTGGGCGCCGTGGAAGGGCGCCCCCCTGCGCGTCATGCTCGTGACCGAAAAGCCGCTTCAAGGAGAGTTCTCGCTGACCGGGCCCGATGGCAGCGTGGCCGCCACCTCGCGGGAGCGCCATGGCGGCCCGCCGTATTTCTGGTTCACCGAGATCAAGGCGCCGGCG
>DATFQX010000474.1:0-4288 GCA_035263865.1 Xanthobacteraceae bacterium | reverse complement strand
CACGGCCTGTTGCTGCGCGTTATCGGCGACCGGCTGGTGTTCGCGCCGCCGTTGGTGATCGAAGCCGACGAGATCGAGGCGATCGGCGAGCGGCTTAAGCGCGCGCTCGACGAGGTCGCCGACGAGCTCACGCACGAAGGTGTGCTGTAGGGTGGGTTGAGCGGAGAGAAACCCACCGTCCGGCAACTGGGAATAACGATGGGTTTCCGCCCGCTTCGCGGCCGTCAACCCATCCTACGAACCGTCACGTCAAGATGCCGCCGGCGTACAACACCGCGCAAATGGCGACCGCGACCATCATCGAGCCGACGACGCCGAGCCATTCCTTGCAGGCCGACGTGTCCGGAATGTCGTAATCGAAACTGTCGCGCATTGCCGCCCCCGTTTGTTGCCGCCTCCTGAGCCCGCGACTTTTTGTGCGAGCGAATGTGGGCGAGAATGGTGAAAGCCCCTTATGCACGCGTCGGAAACCGGCGACCTGTAGCTTTTCGGTCACACATGAGTCGTCGAGCGGACGCTCGGCATGCAAATTGATGGGGAACGCGCCGGGGCAATGGACTGATGGCCTCGTCCTGGGTCCGCGGCACGCGGCGCAGCTCTCAAGCCAGGTTTCGGCGGTGCGCTGAAAACAAGTCAACGAAAGCCCGACGCATCCAGCGGATTGCCGGATCGTTGTGATAGCGCTCGTGCCAGTGAATGCGGATACCATACTGCGGAAGTGCAACCGGCAGCGGCAGCACTCTGACCGGCACCCGAGCCGCGAAGGCGTCGGCGAGGCGGCGGGGCACGACCGCCAGAAGGTCGGAGTTGGCGACGATCATGGGAAGCACGTGCAGTCCGGGCACGCGCAGCGCCACATTGCGCTTGACACGATGCCTGGCCAAAAAGCGGTCGATGACGGCATGCGCCATTCCCGTCGCATCCGCAACGGCGTGCTCGGCTTTCTTGAATGCCTCTAGCGTCATTCCAGACCGGAATTTGGGATGGCGCGCGCGCACAATGCAGACATAACGTTCGTGGAACACTAAGCTTTGAAAAAATCCGGTCGTCAGGTTATCGAAAAATCCCGCCGCAAAATCGACCGCGCCGGAGCTCAGCGCGGCTCCCGGATTGTCCAGCGGGACCGGCAAGACGCGCGCCGACGCGCCAGGCGCCTTCTGCTTCAACAATTTCAGCAACGGCGGCAAGAAAACCGTTTGCCCCACGTCATTCATGAAAAAGCTGAAGACGCGCGTGGTGGCCAGCGGATCGAACTGATTATTCGACGCGAGGCCTGCAAGCAGCGTGTCGAGCGCCTCGCATGACGCGCTCCCGAGACGCGCGCCAAAAGGGGTCGGCTGAAAGCCGTCCTGGGTTCGGGTGAACAGCGGATCGCCCAACTGCTTGCGCATTTTGGCGAGGGCGTGACTCGCGGCAGATTGTGAGACGCCGATCCGCTGCGCCGCCTGCGAAACGCTGCGCGAGCGGCACAGCTCGGCAAGCAAGCGGATCTGCGTCAGATCAAACTCATTGATATGCATGCCGTTCATAGAGTACATGAACGATGCCAGAATTGATAGCCGAGCATGGCTGGCGCATAGATTTCCGCCTGCGGCCGCAGAACCCGATGACACGATCAAAGGAGGCTGCAATGGGGAATAGGTATTCGTTACATCTACTCACGGCAGGTGTTCTGTTCGCCGCCTTCGGCATGACCGCCGAGCCGGCGTGGTCGGAAAGTTGGCCCGAGCGAACGGTTCACATGGTCACGCCGTTCACTCCAGGCATCTCGGTGGACGTCGCGGCGCGCACGCTCGCCGACGCGCTAGCCAAACAGTGGAAGCAACCGGTCGTCGTCGAGAATCGGCCCGGGGCGGACACCATGATCGGAACGCAAGCGTTCCTCGACACGCGCGACAATCATGCCCTCCTCTTCACCACGCACAGCACGTTCACTGTCATTCCGTTGCTGCGCGCGAAGGTTCCTTATGACCCAGCCGATGTGAAGCCAATCTCGCTCGCGGTCGAAGACTTCTTGGGTATCGTAGCAAGTCCCAAGCTGGAGATCGGCTCACTCTCGCAGTTCGTCGAGGTGGCGCGGCAGAACCCAACCAAACTCAACTTTTATGCCGTGCCGGGCGCGCCCTATCTCGCTTACCTCGCCTTTCAAAAACGGGCCGGATTCGCCACCACGTTCGTCGCCTATAACAGTCCCGTCAGTGCGATTTCCGATCTGTCCGAAGGTCGCATCCATGTTGCGGTGATGCCACTGGCCTCGGTGCTCGGTGCCGTTCAGGCGGGAAAAGTCAAGTTGCTCGCAGTTACCAATACGATGCGCAGCCCGGCGGCACCGGACGTACCGACGGTCGTCGAAACGGGATATCCAGATTTCGCGTTCGGCGGCTTTCTCGGGTTGTTCGGTGCAAAAGACATGCCGGGGGACTTGTGCGAACGGGTCTCATCGCAGGTGCGCCTCGCGCTCAACGAACCGGAGATTCAGAAGCGCCTGACAAGCGTCGGACTCATCACCCGCGGCACATCGCCGGCGGAGTTTGCAACGCTCATGAATGCCCAGCGCGCCAAATGGTCGGCGATCGCGCGCGAGCACAACATCGAGCCACAGTAACGGGCCAACAATTCCTCGAGCTGCTGTACTTGAAACTCAAGGTGAAGAGCGGAACCGGATAGAATGGCTCGGCAGCCTCAGCCCTTGCGGGATGAGGCTGCCGGGCCGTCGAACGACACCGAGAAACATCGAGGCCGAAGGCCTCTGGAGATTCCGCGCCACAAGAAGGAGGCCGCCCATGAATAAACCAGTGCAGTCCCAGCGTGGTCGGCCCATCACCGTCGAACGCGAAGGCATTACTGTGACGCGGGTCGGAGTGCATCTTGGCGCCGAGATCGACGGCGTCGATCTTCGCAAGCCGCTGTCAGATGCGTCGTTCGAGGCGATCCGGGACGCTCTCGTCGACAACGAGTTGATCATCTTTCGCAATCAAGAAATCAGCTCCGACGATCTGATCGATTTCGGCCGGCGCTTCGGCGAACTGACCGTTCATCCCTTCGCCCCACACGACGAGAAAGCGCCTGTCCTCATCAAATTCAGAAACGACGAAACCAATCCGCCGTTCGCCACGGACGTCTGGCATTCGGATGAAACGTTCCGCAGCGAGCCGCCGATGGCGACGATCCTGTGCGCAAAGCTGGTGCCGGCAATTGGTGGCGATACCATGTTCGCCAGCATGTCAGCGACGTTCGAAGGTCTCAGCGCGCGCCTGCAGCAATTCATATCAGGGCTCGAGGCCATTCACGATTGGAAGCCGTTCAAGAGACTGTTCGATAACAGCGAGGAAGGCCGCAAGGATCGGCAGCACTTCGAGCTTTTATATCCGCCGCAGCTGCATCCCGTGGTGCGCGTTCATCCCGTCTCGGGTCGCAAGGTACTGTTCGTCAATCCTCAGTTCACCCTCGCCATCAAGGACATGGATGAGCGCGAGAGCCGATTGCTGCTCGATACCTTGTTTCACCAGGCACTCATTCCCGAATACCAGTTCCGGCTTCACTGGGCTGCGCACACGATTGCCATGTGGGACAACAGGTCAACCCAGCACTATGCCGTGAACGATTACTATCCGCAGCGACGGTTCATGGAGCGGGTGACGATTCGGGGTGGTCCCGTGGTCGGCATCAAGGGCGCCGATCCGGACAGCGTTCGCAAGGTGAGGCATGTTGTGCCCGGCAGTGTCGAGCGCTACGGCGGGCACAGGCGTCATCAGCAACTCAAGCCGGAGCCGAGTGGAGAAACATAGATGGTGCCGCTTAATTCCGAAAATTGGGATTAATGCAGCGTCTCGGCCGGCAGGCGCACCGTGAACACCGAGCCCTTGCCGGCTTCGCTCGTCACGGTCACGTCGCCTCCCATCATGCGCGCGAGCTTGCGCGAGAGCGCAAGCCCTAGCCCGGTGCCGCCGTAGCGCCGCGCGGTCAGCGAATCGGCCTGGGTGAAATCCTGAAACAGTTTGGCCTGCTGCTCGGCAGAGAGCCCGATGCCGGTATCGGCGACGGCAAGCTCGACCCAGTCACGCCCGTCGGCGGCCTTACGCACGCGCAGCGCGATCTCGCCGTCCTTCGTGAACTTGCAGGCATTGCTCAAGAGATTGAACAGAATCTGCTTGAGCCGCATAGGATCCGCCTTGAGTGCGCCGATGTTCTCCTGCGCTTCGACGACGAGCCGGTTCTGGTTCTTTTCGGCAAGCTGTCCGGCGGTGCCGATGACTTCGTCGATCAGGCGCGGCAAATCGATCGGCTC
>DATFQX010000473.1:0-2889 GCA_035263865.1 Xanthobacteraceae bacterium | reverse complement strand
GGTCCGGTGATCGCGATTTCGGGCGTCGGCATGACATTTAAATACCAAGATTATTTTGACGCCGCACCGAGCACCGGCTACGAGACGCTGATCTATGATTGCATGATCGGGGACGCGATCCTGTTCCAACGGGCAGACGAGGTCGAGGCCGGTTGGCGAGTGGTCCAACCGTTCCTCGATGCATGGCGTAGCGCAGGACCGAATGGGCTTGCGCTTTATAAGGCTGGTAGCGAGGGGCCGCATGAAGCCGACCAGCTTCTGGCTCGCGATGGCCGGCGCTGGCGGCCAATTGCGTGAGGCAGGGGCCGTGTCGTAATTCGGACCGACCGCGCCGCCAACAAATTTTTCAGATGCTCGCGCCAGCAGGGGGACATCCCAGAAACTTCAACCCCCGTCCCTCCTCCCGAGTTTTTATATCGCACCCGCGACAGATCATCCCTGCACCGGCGCGAGCCGATTGAAGCGCTCTTTCTGCTCATCAGTGAGTGAACCATAGAATTTTTCCAGAGCAGGCTGCACGATATTGATCGCGCGCAGCATGGCGTCGAGTCGCTGCTCCATGGCGTCGATGCGCACCACCGGAGTGATCGGCCTGTAGCTCGGGCAATCCGTCTTAAGGAGCTCGCCTGCCTGCGCGATAGCGTCCTGGAGAGCGCGTAAGGAAGCGCGTTGCACCTCATCCGGTCGCACTGCAAGTTCCATCCGCCTAATGGGTACACTAGAAATCCCCGACGCACGCTCGCTGCAGAGTACGCTGAGGTTACGGCGCCGTTCTGGCTTGTTCTGATCCTCGCCAGAGGGCAAGGCATTGAAGCGCGCCTTTTGCTCATCGTTGAGCAACGCATAGAATTTTGCGAGCGGCGCGCGCACAGTGCGCACGGCCTCGAGCATGGCCGAAAGGCGCACATGCACGGCCTCGATCCGTCCGGTTGGGGTGCTGGGCAGGTCGCTCGGGCACGCGGCCTTGAGGACGTCGGCCGCCTTAGCCGTGGCTGTCTTAAGCTCTTCAAGTGCCGCCCGCTGCCCCTCATCCGGCTCGACGATCTGCGCAATCTCATTGATCCGCCCGTCGGTCACACCCGCGGTCTGGCCGGCGCAGAGGCCGCTGATCAGCTCTGCGCTTGAGTCTGATGCGGCGTAACCAGGGCCAGCTCCGGATTCATAAACACCAGTGATGCCGTCATAAACGTCGTCATATGCGGCAGGCCAGAAGGCGTCGTAGGCGTAAGGATAGAATGTGTAGTTCAGGAAATCGTCATACGCATAGGGCCAAAACAGCGGTCCAACGAAGCCAACGACTATGATCGGCAGGAAACGGTGGTGTTGCCGCGAAGAAAATTGCGTGAAGCGGCCGCGGAAGATCGTATGCGCTAAGGCGGGGCGGTTCGCGAAGAATGAATTCCGCAAGATTTGAGTCGTGCCGGGCCGATGGACGCCTGAAAGGGCAAACGCATTAGCAGCTCGACTCGTGGGTAGAATCTGCCGCACCGGCCCCAGCAACGGCGCCGAGCCTATTCGACCGACAATCATGTGCGATTGGGGCAGGTGCGCCGGCCGAGCGAAAGGCTGCGGCGCGAGCGGGGTAGTCAACGGGATCCGTGTGTTGCGTGCGCTGTGCGGCACCATAAGAGGTGCGGAGAAACGTGGAGAAAGACGGGGAGCAAAGCTGGGCGCAGAAAAATGAGGTGTTGCAAGCTGAGGGCTTGCAATATGCGGTGCCGCAATGGGGCCTGTGCCCGCACTAAAGTGAACGCCGCCCCCGAAGTGTCCCCCTCCACGCGGCCCAGCTACCACTGGGGTTGCGGCGGCACAAATGAGAAAGATTGATATGATCCGAAGAGCGGATTGAGTCATATGCCGGACTCCGCACCTCCGTGCGTGTCGGTCATCATAGCTCGTTTATGACGCATGGTCTCAGTCCGATCAACTCAAGAGGAGTACATAGGCAGACCAAAGAACTCGCCCATCACCTGTGCCGCCACCCGCCACATGGAATTGGCTGAGTTCAGCGTGCTGCCCGGCCGCCCACTTTGCAGCGCCCGCGTGGCCTACGCGAAACATCTCCGCAGCTCAGGCGTTTCTTGATACTTGGCCGAGGCTTATATGGAGACGGCAAGGCAATTCATCACATTCACGGCGGTCAGCAAGGCCGGTCGCAACGGCGCTTTGGGATGCTGGTTGCCAAGCATCCCGCGTCGGATCATGGCTGTGGTTGTTACAGCGGCGCTCGCGACCTGCGCGCTGTGTTTTGCGCCAGCCGTTTTCGCTCAACCCGCCTCTGATACCCTTGGCGAGCTATTAGTCGGCAAGGCGGCATTCGGTGATTGGCGCACTGATGCTCCCTTGGTTCGGCGCAAGATCACCGACCTGCCCCAGCCATACGCCACCCGATCGGCGTCGAATCCTCCCCGCGTGGTTGCGAAACCGGTTTCCGCCGCGCCGAGGGTGCCGCCGGGTTTCCAGGTCGAACTGTTCGCCTCCAATCTCCGTGATCCGCGCACGGTTCGGGTGGCGCCGAACGGCGACATCTTCCTCGCCGAATCAGAGCCGGGGCGGATTCGAGTCCTGCGCGCCGCCGACGGAGCGGCCAAGCCCAGCAGCAACGAAGTCTTCGCCTCAGGCCTCGACCATCCGTTCGGCATAGCGTTCTATCCGTCCGGATCGGATCCGCAGTGGATATATGTCGCCAACACGGGATCTGTGGTTCGCTATCCCTATCGCAGCGGCGACCTCAAGGCGCGCGGGAAAGCCGAGGTGATCGTGCGCGATCTTCCCCCCGCGGGTGGCCGCTCAGTGCAGCGCGGCCACATTACGCGCGACATCGCTTTCTCCAAGGATGGCCGCCAGATGTTCGTCTCTGTCGGATCGGCATCGAACGACGGAGAGGGG
>DATFQX010000472.1:0-29238 GCA_035263865.1 Xanthobacteraceae bacterium | reverse complement strand
CAATCTCGGCGCGAACGCGTCGATATCGAGGCCGGCGTTGACGCCGGCGCGCACGTACTCGACGCCGTCGGCGAGCGTATAGGCGAGCTCGAGGTCGGCCGTCGCGCCGGCCTCCTGCATGTGATAGCCGGAGATGGAGATCGAGTTGAATTTCGGCATATGCTGCGCCGTGTATTCGATGATGTCGGCGACAATGCGCATGCTGGGTGCGGGCGGATAGATATAGGTATTCCGCACCATGAATTCCTTGAGGATGTCGTTCTGGATGGTGCCGGCGAGCTTTTCCGGCGGTACGCCCTGTTCCTCGGCGGCGACGATGTAAAGCGCTAGCACCGGCAGCACCGCGCCGTTCATGGTCATCGACACGGTCATCTGGTCGAGTGGGATGCCCGAGAACAGCGTGCGCATGTCGTAGATGGAATCGATTGCAACGCCGGCCATGCCCACGTCGCCTGCTACGCGGGCATGATCGCTGTCGTAACCACGGTGAGTGGCGAGATCGAAGGCGACCGATAGGCCCTTCTGTCCGGCCGCAAGATTGCGGCGGTAGAAGGCGTTCGAGTCCTCGGCGGTGGAGAAGCCGGCATATTGCCGGATCGTCCACGGCTGCGTGACGTACATGGTGGGATAAGGCCCCCGCAGATAGGGCGGGATGCCTGGCAAGGTATCGAGGAAATCCAGAGCCTTGACGTCGTCGGGCCCATAGACCGGCTTCACTGCGATGCCTTCCGGCGTAAGCCAAGCGGCACCAGGCGGGAGCAGCTTTGGGGTCACGGCCGCGAAATCGACGCTGGCGAAGTCCGGAATGCGGCTCATCACATGGCCCAAGGGGCTACCTTTCTTACGCTTGCAAGGTCACTGCGCAAATTGACGCCGAAACGCATGGTTTGACAGCTAATTCATTCAGCTAACTTCAGCCTATCATGCGCTGCACGCAACGTTGCCAGCGCATCGCAACCGGCGCGAATGAAGCTTGTAACGCCGGCGCTCCTCAGGGCGGTCCCCTGCTCTCCAGGGCGCCCAACTAGATAGATATGACTTGCGCCGGCGCTTTTCAGGGCCGCCGCACCATCTGCAGCCTCCCGCGCATAGACCTCGTCCGAAGAGCACAGACAGGCGAGCTTGGCGCCCGAGGCTTTGAATCCCTCGATCATATCTCCTACGCCGGCAAAGCCGTCGCTGGATGTCGTCTCGATGCCGCCGGCCGCGAAGAAATTCTTGGCGAATGCGGCCCGCGCGCTGAACTCAGCCGGCCTGCCGAGATTGGCGAGGAAAATTTTGGGCCGGGTCCCCGTGCGTGCGAGCATGCGATCGGACGCGTCGTGCAGCTCCTCGAAGGGTTCGGCGAGCCGAATGCACGGCAGCGGCTCGAATATTGGCGCGGGGGCAGGCGGCAACGCCACCGGCGGCACATCGAGCACCGAGACCGGCGCCTCCGCCAGGTCTGGGAAATCGCTGGTCCCAATGATCGCGTCTTTGCGCCGAGCCACGGCGTCCTCCCGCTCGGCGCGCACGGCGGCAACTTTGCTCTGGATTATCCCTTTTCCGAGTGCAGCCGACGCACCGCCGGCTCGCTCGATCTCCTGGAACCGCGTCCAGGCCGCACGGCAGAGTTGCTCGGTGATGTCCTCGAGCCCGCCGGCGCCGGCCGCCGGGTCTGTCACCTTCGCCAGATTTGATTCTTCGAGCAGCACCAACTGGGTGTTTCGGGCAATTCTTCGTGCGAACCGATTAGGTAGACCGAGCGCCATAGTGAACGGCAGCACGGTTATCGCGTCGGCGCCGCCGAGGCCCGCAGCAACCACTGCGACCGTCGCACGCAGCATGTTCACATAGGGGTCGCGCTTGGTCATCATCCGCCATGCGGTCTCTGCGACGATCAGTGGCGGCGTCGGCGCCAGTCTGCAGGCTTGTTCGACGCGCGCCCACAGCATTCGCAGGGCCCGCAACTTGGCCAGCGTCAAAAACTCATCGACGTCGGCCGCCAGACGGAAATAGATCATGCCGCGAGCGGCGTCGAGCGCAATGCCGGCCGCTTCGAGCCTGCGCAAATATTCAACCGCCACTGCCAGCACGAAGGCGAGCTCCTGTGCCTCCGATCCGCCGGCATTATGGATGACCCGACCGTCGGCGGCCGCGAATGGCCCGCGGAAGCCTTGCGCTGCCAAGTCCGAAATGAACCTACTCAGAGTCGCGCCGTGGTCGCTGCTCGGCAGCGGATTTGCGCCGGTCGCTGCGATACCGATCGGGTCGAAACCGAAGCGGATATGCGTGCTGGCAGGCGCGACGCCGCGGCGCTTAAGCAGCGCCGCAAGCAAGTACCCAGTGTCTTGCATCTGAGGACCGACTTCGAGGTCAAGCGCAATGCCGGTTTCGAGGTGAATGCCCTCGAGCGCCCGCGCCATGGCCTGTTCGTCGGCAGGAAGACCATAGCGGTAAGCGCCAACGGCGCCCGCAAAGACGATGGAGAGGCCGGTCGCGCCATGCTCGAGATCGTACAGCGCCTCGGCGTTGGCGGCCGCGGGGTCGGGATGGTCGACGCGTTGCATGACCGACCAGAGCGCAGCCGGGGGCCGTGCGGCAATCGGCTGGGCCCGCGCCTTTCGGCCGTAGAGCGGCTCGATCGCGAGCGCGTCATAAGTCTTCGCAAGTAGCCGACTCTCTAATGGCGCCCCTTTGAGCATGTCCTCGACCAGCTTGCGCCATTGCTCGCGTGTAGCGGGTGGGAAGTCGGCGGCGAACGGGAGGTCATCGGCAGAGGCGTCGGTCATCCCGTCAAAATGCCATGCTGCGAGCGGCGGGCCAACTCAATGGTCGGCAATCACCCGGCGCCCGCCAACTTTTCGACGCCGCGCGTGTCGAGATGCGCCAGCGCGTCACGTACACGCCGGCCCGCAATCAGCCGGTCCGGCGCGATTTCGGCGAGCGGCACCAGCACGAAGGCGCGGGCGAAGAGCTGAGGATGCGGCAGCGTCAGCTCTGGATCTTCCAGAGCCAGGTCCTCGTAAGCGATGAGGTCGATGTCGATCTGGCGGGGGCCCCACCGGCGTTCCTTAGAACGCTCGCGCCCAAGCGCCCGCTCCACCGCTTGTGCGCGAGCCAGAAGTGCACGCGGAGTAAGACGCGTCTCAACGGCGATGCACGCGTTAACGAAAGCAGGCTGGTCCTCCACGCCCCAAGGCAGGGTGCGATAATCCGACGAGCGGGCGAGCAGGCGCACCTTTTGGCCATCGCAGAACGCGGTCACCGCCCGATCGATCGTGTCGCGCACGTCGCCGAGATTGCCCCCGAGCGCGACGAGTGCTTCAGCCACGGTCCTGACGGCCGCGGATGATGGTGACTCCCACGTCGGCAAAGGTCGCCGCAATGGGCGCATGTGGCTTATGCACGGTGACCCGCACGCGCGAGACTTGCGGGAATCGGCTGAGCACCGCTTCGGCGACCGCGCCAGCCGCGGCCTCGACCAGTCTATGTCGGCGGGTGCAGAAGGCGAGACTTGCAACGTTGACGATCTGATCGTAGCCCACCGTGTGCGCGAGCTTATCGGAGCGGGACGCCGCGCTCAGGTCCACATCGAGCACGAGATCGAGCCTGAAGGTTTGTCCCACCGTGGCCTCGTGATCCATCACGCCGTGGTAGGCGTGCACGGCAAGGCCAGTGACGAATACGGTATCGGTCACGGGGCGCTCCGGATCGCTGCGGCCACGCGCAGCGCTTGCACGGTCTCGGGGACATCGTGAGTGCGGATGATCGCTGCCCCGCCCATCACCGCGAGCAGATGGGCAGCGATCGATCCGCCCAGCCGCTGATCGGGTGGGGCGGGCGAAACCTTGTCAATGAAGCGCTTGCGCGACGCGCCGACCAGAAGCGGCAGCGCAAATGATTTGAGTTCTCCGATGCGTGCGATCGCGGTGAGGCTTTGCTCCGCGGTCTTGCCGAAACCGATGCCGGGATCAAGCACAATGTTCTGCCACCCGATGCCGGCGCCCGCGGCGATATCGAGCGAGCGAGAGAAGAACGCGGCGATATCTGCCATGATATCGATGGAAGGGTCGGCGGCCTCCCGGTTGTGGGTGATGATCACCGGCACCTCGCGCTGGGCAACCACCCGTGGAAGGTCGCTGTCCCGCTGCAGTCCCCATACGTCGTTGACCATGGCGGCCCCGGCCGCAAGTGCCCATTCCGCCACGCTTGCCTTCATGGTGTCGATGGAGAGAGGGACGCCCAGCCCCACCGCCGCAGGCAACACGCGCGCGAGTCGCCCGATTTCCTCGGCGCTTGGCACGGCTGCGGCGCCCCCGTAGGGCCGGGTCGACTCGGCGCCGATATCCAAAATATCGGCTCCATCCGCGACCATGCGCCTCGCCTGCGTGATAGCAGCAGCGGGATCGAAGAAACGGCCGCCGTCGGAAAAGGAGTCCGGGGTGACATTGAGCACGCCCATAACGAGCGGCCGACCGAGCGCCAGTAACCGCGCCAGCAAATTCGGCGAGCTTCTATCGCCGCCCGGATACCCGGCCGCTTGGCGTACGAGCGTCATTAGCGTGGCTTTGCGCCGGCCAAATGCGGGCTGTCAAGCGCCGAGACGCTTTGCTGATTGGACTATCGATACGTAATCTTCTGGGGGAGCCTCCTGGCATTCTCGACCCAGCGTGTCACGAGCCTCTCGGAGGGCAGAAATCGAACCAGTTTTCGCTTTTTGTTGGCCTCAGCCATGGTTTTGGCGAGCTTGGCGGGGTTGCGATATCGCAATTCTTTGACAGTATCGACGCCGACCTCGCACAACAGCCCCGCATATTCTTTGCCCATTCCCTTGATCCGCAGCTTGTCGGCAAGATTGGCCCAGCGCAGGAGCCGTTTCTCGTCAAGTTCGGTCTTCGTGGCCAGGAGCTTACGGCCTTTTGGACTTTTTGCTGCCTCGAGCAGCTTCTCAGTTGTTCTGATACCAATGGATTTGAGCGCCTTGGCCTCGTCTGCATGGATATCTTCGATGGCGCTGATCGAATAGGACATTAAATTCTCCTCGCTCCTGGCCAGCCGCCGCCATCAAACACTTGAAGAACTGGCCAAGGCCGGGAATCGTGCCCACGATCTCGCCGAGTGCGGAATAATGCCGACGGCCTTTTCCGCGGCCGTGCGGTCGGCACCGCTCCCGGCGCCGAGACTTCCGATGAGATCGTCCATGCAACCCCTCACCAGCCCCGCACTCTCGGCAGGTTAGCTATATATTAGTCTCGCAAAAGTTCAGAACACAAGCACTGACCAGAAAACTCGAGACACGTTGTTGCATTTGCGCATCACGGTCGTCACGTCTGTCCGGAAGGCATACTCGCTCCGCTCTACATCGCCACATGTGACAAACGCCATGACCGGAGATGCGTTGCTCGCTGCTGGATGCGGTGTTTCCATCTGCAGAGACGCTGTATTCCGGAATGCAATGCAGTTCGTTAGCGCTGCGCGGCGGGCGTCGAGTATGATAGCTTTCCGCAATCGGCGTGATGATCACTAGCCAATAGAGAGCACGATCGACATGACTCCCGCGCAAGCCCTGCCAGCGGTCTTGGATAAAATCGACGCCGATCTCTCCCAAAGCCTCGAACGGCTATTCGAGTTCCTGCGGATCCAGTCGATTTCCACCGACCTAACCTATAGGGAGCAGTGTCGATCTGCCGCCGAGTACGTCGCCAACGATCTCTCGCGCATCGGATTTAAGACCAGTGTTCGGCCGACCGAAGGCCATCCCATAGTGGTCGGCAAGGGCGGCTCCCAGGGTAAGGCGCCGCGCGTCCTTTTCTACGGCCATTACGACGTCCAGCCGGTCGATCCTCTCGATCTTTGGGAGGCGCCGCCGTTTGCGCCGCGCATCGCGACGTTGCCGGATGGCCGCAAGATCATAGTGGCGCGTGGTGCCTGCGATGATAAAGGCCAGTTGATGACCTTCGTGGAAGCATGTCGTGCCTTCATGGCCGTCACCGGCCAATTGCCCCTTCCCATCACCATGATGATCGAGGGCGAGGAGGAGTGCGGCTCCAAGCACCTGTTCGGCTTTGTCAAAGACAACGCCGATGAGCTCAAACTCGATCTCGCGCTGGTCTGCGATACCAGCATGTGGGATCCCATGACGCCGATGGTGACTACGTCTTTGCGCGGACTGGTTTACGAGGAGGTCAAGCTTTCTTGCGCCGACCGGGATCTCCATTCCGGTCTATTCGGCGGCGCAGCGCAAAACCCGCTGCGGGTGCTTGCGTGCATCCTGGCCGACCTGCACGACGAGGATGGCCGCGTGACGATTCCCGGCTTTTACGACGGCGTGAGCGAGTTGCCGCCGGAGATTAAGGCCGACCTCAAGGGGCTCGACCTCACGCCTGAAAATTTCCTGCGCGAGGTCGGGCTCAAAGTGCCAGCGGGTGAAAAGGACCGCATGCTGATCGAGCAGATCGCCACGCGGCCGACCGCCGAGATCAATGGAGTGATCGGCGGTTATACCGGCGAAGGGGCGAAAACTGTGATTCCGGCTGAGGCCATGGCAAAAGTATCGTTTCGGCTGGTGGGTGCGCAGGACCCGCAAAAAATTCGCGCTGCCTTCCACGCGTTCGTGCGCACGCGCCTTCCTGCCGATGCCAGGGTTGAGTTTAAGAGTTTCGCCAGCGCCTCGGCAACGCAGCTTCCCTTCGACAACCCGGCGCTCGTCAAAACCCGCGCCGCGCTTGCCGCCGAGTGGGGCAAGAAAGCGATCGCGATTGGGGAGGGTGGCTCGATCCCGATCGTCGGCGACTTCAAGCGGGTTCTTGGAATGGACACGATTATGGTCGGCTTCGCGCTCGATGACGACCGGGTGCATGCGCCAAATGAGAAATTCGATTTGACCTCATTTCACAAAGGCACGCGCAGCTGGGCGCGAATCTTGGCATCGCTGGCGGTTTGAACTGCCGGGAACCAGGATCATTTTGCTGAGGAACCGCAGCCCATTATTCGAGTTTATTATTGAAAGTATGGAGGACTCGCATGGTCGCACCGACGACGATCAAGGAACATATGGAGGTCCTCGGTTCGGACGGCGTGCACGTCGGCACCGTGGATGGTTTGGAAGGCCGGGATCAGGTCAAATTGACGAAGGATGATGCCGACGCGGGCGGCGAGCATCACTTCATTCCACTTGCGTGGGTCGACCACGTCGACGACAGTGTCCATCTCAAACAGTCAGGCGCCGAAGCGAGGGCGCGCTGGAAGACCCACTGACGTCATCCAGAGCAGCCATGAGCCCCCGTCTTGAGATAGAGATGGCCTGCTAGATCGCCCGGTACAGCCGCTCGTCATAGAGCGCGCCGCTCATAGGCGTGAGTTGATCGCGAAATTTCTTTGTCGACACTGCCGTGATGTGAGCCTCGTACGCGCTCTGGCTTTTCCAAATCTCAACGACCGAGAAGTGGTTCGGCCGATTGCCCTGCTGGAACACGTCAAAACGAACGGAACCAGGATCTTTGCGGCTATCGGCCACCAATGTCTTGAGGGCCGCGATGCATTCGTCCTTCTTCGGCGGCGGAACGTCCACATGCGTCACCACAACGACGGCGCCCCGCCCGTTTTTTCCTGCCGGCGTCGCTGCGATCTCCATGCCCGTGTGTACCCGATCGTCTATCGCGCTGATGAGCTGTGGCTTGATCTTCTCGCGAAATTCCTTGGTGTGCGAGGCCGCCAGATGCGCGTCGTAGGCTTTTTGGTCCTTCCAGATCGCTACGATCGCGAATTGATTGGATGGAGCGGCGCGCTGCAGGATGTCGAAGCGCATGTTGCCCTCGTCCTTGCGGCTGGCACTCGCCAGCTGCCGCAAGAGGCTCGTGGCCATCCCGCGCGCAGCCGGCGCAACGTCGAGATAGCTCACGACGTAAACAGCGTTGTCCTGTGCGTAGGTGGTCTGCATGGAAGCGATCGGCAGCAAGACCATTGCCAGCAGAAGCGAAAGAGCAAGGCGCATTTTTATCCTCCCCGAATTCTTCGTTGATTTTGTGCGATAGTATCGATCCCGCTCAGCAATCGTCAACGCGGCCGCGGCGTCAGCGAGCGATCCTCACAACCTTCGGCAGCGCTGACCGTGGCACCCGGCGCTGGCCCCTCGACTAGTCTGCGGTCTGCAGTTGGTAGCAAAGAGCGAGGTCAGAGGCCCGGTCGTGTCAGCAAGGTTGGGATGGAGCGTCCGCGGATCTCGTAGACGCGGGCATAGGTGACGCCGTCGCGCACGATTTCGATTAGCAGCGGCGCGTCAAGAGTTGCGCAATAGAATTCCCCAAGCATCATTGCAAAGTCGGCGCTCACTGGCTCCCAGGTGGTCTCGAAATCAGGGCCGAGTTCCACCTGCGGAGAACGATGCGGCCCGCAGACGGCAATCTTCCATCGGCGATTAGCGGGCTTGGTCTCGTGACGTTCGGCCAGCTCCGCTAACAGCGCCTTGGAAGCCTGCTTGAAGGAGAGACCCCAGTAATCGAGCATGTAACGATCGCGCGCTCGCCGCACGCCGCCGGACAATGCGTTGAAGTCGGTATATTCATAAGGGTGCAGCCGCACCATCTCGGCGATAGGCATCGCAGTGCCAACGAGGAGGAGAATGGCCGCCGCAACGGCCGCCGAGCGGAACTTGTGTGAGGCGGCGTCGACGAGAACGGCGCCGGCAAGGCCACCGAGCACCGCGAAGGGAGGCAAGACGAACACGAAATGGCGAATGCCGTTGTACATCGCCGGCCGCAGCCCGATGGCAACGGCGAGCGGCAACAGTGCCGCCAACGCGACTAGGAGCAAGACGGCGCGACGCTGTATGGCAAGAGCGCCTCTGAAGGCTGTCACCAGCGCCCCCGCTGCGCCCATCAATCCCAGGCATAACAGGATCGCCGGCAGCTTGAGCGCGAGCAACGTCGGCACATAGCTACGAGGCATTTCCGGAACAGAAATGATGCGGCCATCAAACAGCTCGTGCCACGGCTTTTCGAAAAAATGCGAAAAATATTCGACTGCGCGCACTGGGTTGAGCGGGTGGCTCACGGACCATGGCCAAACGAGCGCCATTACCGCGTAAGCGAGTGCCAAGGCAGGAACGAGCGTCAAAACAAATTGTCCAAGCCGTGCACCTGCCGACCTGATGCCCCGCGCATGGCATTCAAACGCGAAAACCATGCCGAGCGCCGCGAGTGCCTCGAGTGCTCCGAATACGCCCATGATGCGGGATCCAAAAGACAGGCCGAAACCAGCGCCGGTGATGGCAGCGGTTGCGATCGATACGCGTGGGTACTCTTCGAAGCAGCGCACCAGACCGAGGAGAAAAATCGCCATGGCCACGGCGAATGGAGAGTCCTTCGGGTTCATGAACATGTGGCCGTAATAGAGCGGGCAGGTCGCAAGGAGGAGGAGCGCGATGAGCCCTGCCGCTGGTCCGCCGACCCGCCGGCCGATCCGCCACGTAATGAACAGCCCTACAATCCCGACGGCCGCACCGACTAGCCGGCGAGTTTCGAACAACGAGAAAGGCAGAAACTTGGCCGCGAGCGCGGCGAGCAGATCGAAGCCGCCGCCGTAATAGTAGAGATTCACCCACGATAACGCGCGCTGGTCGCGCATACCCGACGCGTAGAATTTAACCAGGAGATCCCCGTACTCTGCATGCGCAAAGTCGTCCCAGCTCAGCCCGTAATCGCGGAATGTCAGGAGCGCTATGACGCCGAGGACGCCAAGCACCGCGAGCGCAAGCCGATCGAAGATGTGGCTCATCGTCACGTCTCGTGACGACTGCGCGGAAACGGGAATTGCGAGGGCCACGGGTCGGCTCAGGTCTTTGCGCGGGGATCGGTTTAGCGGCCGATTATGGCGTCATTTGTTTATCGTCGCGCATGCATGACGCGAACCGCAAAGGTGCTGCCAGCGAACTTACCTGCGAATGCGGCCTATGTTTTCGCGGCAAAAGCCGCATGTTGGCGCGTGCGCGCGTGGCAGGCTCAGGTCGTCCCGATCATCGGAGCGGCGTCCATAGCCCGGAATGAAAGCGAGCGATTATTTCATCGCCGCATCGTACATTTTGGCGACGTATTCCCAGTTGACCAGATGATCGACAAAGGCCTTCAGATAGTCGGGCCGCCGATTGCGGTAGTCGATATAGTAGGAGTGCTCCCACACGTCACAACCAAGGATCGGCTTGCCGCCATGAACCAGCGGGTTCTCGCCGTTCGGTGTCTTGGTGACGACGATCTTGCCATCCTTGATCGCCAACCAAGCCCAACCTGACCCGAACTGGGTGACGCCGGCTTGAATAAAGTCCTCCTTCATTTTTGCGAGCGAGCCGAGATCGGCAACGATCTTTTTTTCGAGGTTGCCGGGAAGTTTGTCGCCGCCGCCGTTGGGTTTCATCCACTGCCAAAAATGTAGGTGGTTGTAGTGCTGACCGGCATTGTTAAAGAGGCCCGCGTTCTTTCCGAACGCTCCCTTCACGACATCTTCGAGCGATTTTCCTTCCCACTCGCTGCCTTTGATGAGGTTGTTGGCCGTGTTGACGTAAGCGAGGTGGTGCTTGTCATGGTGGTATTCGAGCGTTTCGCGCGACATATAAGGGGCGAGCGCGTCATACTTGTAGGGAAGATCGGGCAGCGTGAAAGACATCGGTCTACTCCTCAAATGATGAAACGGTCGGGACGAGGGCTCTCCCTGCTAACAATGCCTGCCAGCCCTCGGTTCCGGGATTAAGTCATTAGGCCGGAGTGGGCGTCAGGGCAACGGATCGAACTTCGAGCAGGCCATGCTGGTCGGCGCCCCATGCCAGAGAGGGAGCGGTGGGAAGTGTTTTCCTCCGAGAATTGACCTCGCTTTCAGGAGCACGTGGTCGTGACGGTTGCGCGATTTCACTGCCGCTGGTGTTAATCAAGACCGGATTAGGCGCCTGCGGCGCCACATTAATTCTTGCGGTTTGAAGCGGAACGCGATCAAATTCTTTGCTAACCATAGCATCATAGCTGCTGCCGAGAAGGCGGGGCGGGGCAGGGCGCGAACATGTCTGTGATCTTGTCGTTATTGGGCATCGCAGTCGCCGCGGCAGGGGTTGCCGCGATCGGATTCGGTATTCCTATCAATGAGTTCACTCTGGGAACCACGCTCATCGTTGCCGGTGTCAGCGCGCTCACCGGGGGCTTAGTCCTGCTCGGTCTTGCCGCTGTGGTGGCGGAGTTGGGCCGCCTCAGCGAGACGATGCGCACCCGGCTTGCCATCCGGCCCACGGCTCGTTCCGGCGAGCCGCCCGAATTCGTGCAGCCGATGACGGTTCCCGCCAACCTCACCACTTCAGCACCCACAGTCCGTGCCAGGCCGGTTCAAGCACACTCCGCCCCGCCGAAACCGGAAGCGTTACAGGTGCCTCCGGTCGACGCCCACGTGGCGACTGGTCCGTCACCTGCCGAGGTCTCGGCCACAGAGCGATTGCAGACGGCCGAGCCTTCGATCGTTGCTGACGAGGAGGGAGTGACGCTCTCTCCCAACGCCGCCGCGCATCTTCAGACGCATCAGCCGCGCACGTTCGAAGCTGTGCCACCCGAACCGGAGGTTTCGTCAGAAGATCGTGCGGGCGGCGCGGCGGTCGAAGCTTTGAAGGCCTCGCGGCTTGATTTCTTGTTCCGGTCGAAGCCTGCGCGTCCGGTGTCTCGGCGCGAGAACTTTGACGCCGTATGGCCTTCGGAAACCCGCGCCGGCAGACGTTTCGAAAGCGAATCTTCAGTCGAAGCGTCCCAGCCGGAGCATGGCATAGCCACCGAAGATCACCCGCCAAAGGCCGCACCTCTCGAAGAGCCGCAGGGCAACGCAATTCTCAAATCCGGCGTGGTCGATGGCATGGCCTACACGCTTTATAGAGACGGATCGATCGAGGCCAAGTTGCCGCACGGAACGGTGAAGTTCGGCTCGATTGCAGAACTGCGCGCGCATATCGAAAGCAACTCGTAAGCAGACCGCCTCTGAAACCGCGGGCCTGCGCGCCTCGCTAGCTGCCTCGCTCTGGCCGCTCACGATCCGGGTCAAGGCGCCATGCACTTGACTGATCAGTGCAGGTAGGTCGGAAGCCGGGACCGAATTGTTGCTGACGTAAGCCGATACGATCGAGGCAGTCAGCTCGATGAATATTCCACCTGGTGTACCGTTGCTCATCGGTCATTGCCGCATTTTGATATTCGACAGATGTATCAAAAGCCACGCTGCTATATATTCAGAGTGGTTCTATGCTTGCAGCATATGGAAGGCAATTTCCACTATTCAGCGCGGAAACGATGAGAATATTGCGTTCTACTCTAGCCAACACATGACAGAAGTTGGCGCTCGCCGCCGAGCGCCGAGGTGCAGATGCGCCACGACACCGATGTCATTGGCAACTGTCAGTGGCAACCGGACAAAAAATTGCTTACCGCTTTGATTGGTGCGCGGAATCCGTGGTCGCGGTTTACGCCGCCGGTGCCAGCGCCGCGCGTGCGTCTGCACGAATGCGCTCGACCATGGAGCGGAACCCGTTTGATCGCTGGGGGGTTAAGTGCTCCCGTAGGCCCAAGCGCTCGAATAGCGCGATCGCGTCGGTAGAGAGAATGTCGGCGGCCCGCTTGCCGGAGAAGATTGCGAATAAGATCGCGATCAGCCCGCGCACGATGTGAGCATCGCTGTCGCCAGAAAACGTGAGTACGGGTCCGCCTCGCCCGTCCGGGTGGACGGTGGTTGCGAGCCAAACCTGGCTCGCGCAGCCCTGAACTTTATTTGCCTCGCTACGGTCGCACTCTGGGAGGGCGCTTAAGCCGCGGCCGAGTTCGATCACGTAGCGGTAGCGGTCGTCCCACTCCTCGAGCAGCGAAAAATTGTCGACGATTTCGTCGATGGTCGTGCCAGTTTCCGACGGATTCGCAATCATGGTTTCACGCACATCCAATATATAGGATCGATGCTGGGCGAGGCGAATGCCGCTGCTCAAAAAGACCACTGGCGGATGGGGACTGCGGCCAGCTGCCGATGCGCCAATCCGGCTCCCTATTGGAGCCGGCCGCATTTCGAAAATGCCCTCAGGTCGGGCCATCGCTGCGTACCTGATTGGGCGCGTGTGGGGAACGCCACGGTAAGCCCAGATCAGGAGGCGAGAGCGTGTGCTGGGAGCGCCGGGGGACAGGCAGCGGGACGGCGTCAGGGGCTACGCCATTTAGCGACATGCCGGCTTCGGAGGAACCAAGATGCTCGTTGAGATATTCATAGACCATCTTCGCTCCTGCTTGCGCGCGGTGCCCGATGGTAACCGCTGCTTGCGATCCGACCGTACAGGCGTCGGCCTGCCGCTCGCAGAACGAGCGCACATCGCCGAGGGTGGCCCGCGCCGCCGAAATGGCATCGATGGTGCTCACATTGAGCTTCGGCGGGGGCTTCGATCCGCCGCTCGGCAGTAACGCCAATATGATGGTGAGCCAAAACGCCACCCGTAAAACGAATCGCATGCTCTGCCCAGTTCGGCTGCATGACGGACGCTAGCAGCAAGCCTTGAAACAGTGGTTTGCAGCGCCTGATGCTTTTTGTCCATGTTAGACGCAAATCACCGATGCTTTTTCACAAATTTTGAAGGAGCCCATTTAACTAAAATTGATCGTAACGTGGCGGTGACAAACGCCGCGCAAGCGAACGTCCGCGTATGAGGTGGCCTCTGCCCGAGCACATTCTTGCGGCCCGCTCGGCAACCGACGATTCACCATTCGCTAGAAATTCGCTGCGAATGCCAACGGCGGTAGATGAAAAGAAGTCCGTGGCTTCTTGGTTCGTACTTACTTTAGCGTTCGCTTAAGCGGCCTCTGACACGATCTTGCTGGATAAAAAGAGAGAGCGCGCACAATGGACAATGCAATGACGTGTGCGGGCCGAAGGAAGAGCGTCCCCTGTGGCAACCTCGCAAGGAGCCTAGTGCCGATGCTGGGTTGGAAGGCGCGAGATGCGTTGGGTGTGGTCGTTGGAGCACTGCTCACGATCACCGTTCTCGTCAACGTGCTGTTCATGCAGTCTGGCTTGCACCCGGCGCCGATGTTCAAAGGCGCCCCGCTGCAGACGAAATCGACGACGGCAACGCACAGCTCGTCGGCTGCGGTCCCGCGCCCACGGGCGAGCGAGCCGGCGGCGCTTCCGGCGCCGAGCAAGCCCGCTGCAGCGTCTGTGGTGCGTAATGGCGTCGTCGAACGGTCGCCAGCTTCGAACCGCGTCATCGCCCTGCAGCGAGCGCTTGCGGAGTACGGTTATGGGCAGATCAAGGCGACCGGGATCATCGACGGCGACACCAGGACGGCGATCGAGAAATTCGAGCGCGAGCGCAAGCTGCCGATCACGGGCCAGGCTAGCGACCGCGTCGTGCGCGAACTTGCCGCTATGACCGGCCGAGCGCTGGAATAAGATCCGGTCGCGTGCGATTGGGCGCGCATACTATAAGGAAACGGACGCGGGCTCTCATCCCTGGTCACGCATGTAGTCAGTACTTGGCTTGCGCTCGACAAGCATGACGACGAGACGCTGGCATGCGCCTGAAATCTGCTGTCTGGGTCGCGGCCTACATACGCCGCTGCCACACCGAAGGGGCTTTCGCCGCCGTGCGGCGGCGCGGTGCTGAGGAGGCTGGGGCCATTTTCGTGAAGCTGAACCGGCTCGACGGCACTGCGGAGCTCTTCGGGCCGGCGCCGCAGAGCGCCTTCGACGATGCGCATCCAGCGGATCGGCTGTTCAGCCGGTGCCACGGTGAACAACCGGCTCCGGAGACGAAAATCGAGGAACGCCTCGCGCGGGAACTGCGTTTCGACCCCGACGCCTGGATCCTAGAAGTTGAGGACCGCGCCGGGCGTCATTTCCTCGATCGGGTCGTTGCCTGAACTGGCGGAGTAAGCTGTTACTCTCCTGGCCAAGGCTTGTATCGCGTTCTCCAACCCGCGGGAGCTCGGACAAGCGTTCGCCGGCTTTTCTGCTGCGGGTCATCAAATGACAAGGTGCGTATCGCGGCCGACCGCCCTCGCCGTGTTCGGCCTCGCGCCAAATGCCAATCAACTTACGTGCCGCCTCAGTACTGATCTCCTCGTAGAGTTCCGTAAGCTCATGGAGGCGATCGGCCCATTGTCCGAGGCAGGAGCTCAAAACCAATAGCAGGCGCTGCAACCCCGCCTTGGGCAAGTTAATGGCCTTGGCGGTGATCACGATTGGCTCACCGAGTTCGTCATTGATGATCCGGCGGGCTTGCGACTGGGATACGCCGCTTAGGCGTTCCAGTTCACGTGTGAGCGTCTCCGCCTTGTGGAGCGCGGCCGCCTCCAGACGCCAGATATCCGTGCGTACGATCGACGGAAACGATGGGGTCGGGATGAACAGTGCATATTCGAGATTGATCAGGATCAGCCGGCGCTCCGGCGCAGCCGACTGGATGCGCATGATGAGATCTGCGCGCGGCTGGTTGAGTACGCTGAAGCCCACTCGCGATGATCTGCCAATAAGCGCGAGTATCTGCCGCAGTAGGCGACTCGAATTCGGCCGTCCTCAGGTGCGGCAGATGCTGGAGAATCGGACCGGCGACTTCGATGGTATCGCGCGCCAAACGCTTGAGGACGGGGAGCGGAGCTGACGGGCAGGCCGCAAGGCGGGCAGCCAGCGTGGCTCGCTCCGAAACGTCCGCCGAATCGATGAGTCGCAGGGCTAGCTCGGTGTAATAATGGTCGTCTTCGAGCGTATGGACGGGCCGCTGCAGGTAAAGATCGGTCAAAGCTCGCAAAAGACTTGCGCACCTATCCTTGCTGTCGTCGGATGTGGTGCCGAGCAGGTCCTCAAGACCAGGAAATCCCGCGGGAGCCGGAATCCTCATTGGTAGTTACTGCGCCTTTAGTGCAACACTTTGGATTTGAACAGGCTAAAGCGCTCGCGTTAGCGGACCGTTAACCTTGTGCGTCTCAAATCGCGCAGGAACCGCATTGGGAAATCCGGCGGTGGTGGCGGGGGCAACGACATGGGTACGGTGATCAATTTTCAAGCGGCGGCGCGCGCCGCCCGCGCGCCAAGTTCGATCGCAGCCAACTCCGAATCAGCTGCCGTGATCATCCTTCCGGTCATCCGCATTGAACGACATGCGGGGGCGCCGAGCGGCGATCTTGAACCGCAGCAGGGCACCACTGCGCGCCGCCGCCGCCGTCGTGCAAATCGATAAGGACTGATGGTCTCTTAACCCGATTGGAGACCACGCCGTTTCATTGCGCGCGGCACTGCGCTGCGGCGAGCGCATTTCGCACGGCGGGGATCCATCCCGACTCAGGCGCAAGTGCGCGAATAACAATCAGGCCCGTAGTCGTCGGAGACGCCACGATCAACCGGTCTGCTGCCGTGATCTCTTCGTTCTCCGGCAGTTCCGCACGTTGTGCCGCTGTCATCAGATCGAGTTCGATGACTTTGCGCCCGGCAGCGCGATCGTTGATCGCGTAGTACGCGACGTCAGACCGTGTATAAAACGACACGGAGGTGTAAGCCTGAGTGATGGGCACGGAAAACTTCAATGGACCCTGTGACAGATCGTAGCGGCAGACGGACACCTGGAAGGCCGGATCCATGAACGGCATGAGCGCCTTCTCGGGAGTCGGGGGAGGAATGGCAATGACGGTATTGATCGGAGCGATCCCGGAGACGCGGGCATAGGCGTCTTGCGTTGCCATCCGGGGCAGGAGCAGGACTGTTGCCAGATGCACCACGCCCGCAAGCAGAAGCGCGCCCAAGAGCCATAAAGCCAAGCGGATCACAGGCAAGCTCTTTTCGTAATCGAGGGCATGGGGGCCTCCGACCCGGTTCGGGACCCCATGCCGATCGGTGTGTCGTAGAGCCGCAACACCAGCAGGTACTTCTCCACGCCGCCCGTTGGCAGCCAATTGCCCGGGCGCGCGCGGGGGGCGACAAGAATCTCGAAACTGCCGTCTGCGTTGCGAATGATTTCCTGGCTGGTGAAGCCTTGCCGCTGCGTGGAATTGGCTACGAGTCGGCCTTCAGGATTATACAGGGTGATCGTCCAGAATCGAGCTTGTGGCGTGGTGCCGCTCAGCAGTACGTCGCAGCGGCCGTCGAGAGGCAGACCAACGTCGTCGGTTCGTGCATAGAATGCGACTCCGTCCCCCGAACCGACCGGCAGTTCGCCGGTGCGCGCGACGGTGGCGCGGGCATAAGGGTCGATCCCAAGGGTTCCATTCTTCGGCCAACCTGTCCATGCACCGATGTTGACTCCGCCATAGGCGCTGCCTCGCGTCAGGGCCATCCAGGTCGCGCCAAGCCCGACCGCGGCTGCAATTGCGAGTGCAAACACGGTTCCGAAAAGCAAGCGCACGTTTGGTCCGGTAGGTAGGTGTGGGGGCGACCGGTGTAGCAAAAACCGCTGGCCGCCTTCAATCGCCGCGGGTTCGGTCGAGTGGAGGTTGGTCGGATACGGACGCAAAACTTCCTTGGGCTTTCGCCGTGGTATCGTCTGAAGCTTTGGTCATGTCGCCGCGAACTGCCAGCGCTCGCGTGGCATCGTCCATTAACCGCTCGACGCGGACCAGCGCGTCGGCTCCGCGCTTGGTGAGAACGGAGTTTGGACGGCTGGGTGCTACATCGCCGTCTTTTTTGCCTTCCGCCACCACTGGGCGGCTCACCGAGGGCGCTTGCGGGCCAAGTCCGGGAATGGGTTTAAGTTCGATGCCTTGGTGCGCATAGGCCATGATCTCGTGCCAGGTCATTGCTGGGAGCGAACCACCGGTCATCTGGTGCATGGTGGTGTAGTCGTCGTTGCCGAACCAGACGCCGCAGATCATGTTGCCCGTGAATCCCACGAACCAGGCGTCGCGGTAAGCATTGGTGGTGCCGGTCTTCCCTGCGGCCCTGATGCCGTCGAGGATGGCGCGCCTCGCGGTGCCTTCCTCCACGACTTTGCTCATCATCATGTTCATATCCATGGCGACTTGCGGCGTGAGCACCTGTACCGGCTTTTTGCCGTCGCGGTCCCAACGCCAGATCAACTCGCCGGCGCCACTGCGCACTTCGAGGATCGCATGCGGCATCATCGCCTTGCCGAGGTTGGGGAAGATCGAGTAGGCGCCGGTATGATCGAGGACGGTCACTTCATCCGCTCCGATCGGCATCGAAGGTGTATCGGGAAGCGGCGTGCGCAGGCCCGCCTTGCGCGCAGTCTCTCTGATCTTGGCACGCCCGATTTTCGGATTGCCGTTACCGAGCGAGATCGACAGCTTCACCGCGACCACATTGATCGAACGCTTCAACGCCTCGGTCATCGTCATCGAGCCGGAGAAACCGCCGCCATAGTTTTTCGGGCACCAGTTGCCGATGCATACCGGCGAATCGACCACGATCGAGGTGGGCTTGTACCCATTCATTAGCGCGGTGGCGTATACATAAGGCTTGAACGAAGAGCCGGGCTGACGCATGGCATCGGTGGCGCGGTTGAATTGACTTTCGCTGTAGTCGCGTCCACCCACCATGGCGCGCACCGCGCCGTCGACGTCCATCAGCACGGCAGCGCCTTGCTTGGCCTTGTATTCGTGGCCGTACTGTCGCAGCGAGTCTTCAACGGCTTTCTCCGCGTGCTTTTGCAGGTCGACATCAAGTGCGAGGCGGACCACGAACACTCGTTCGTGCACCGACTTGGGCAGGGTGTCGGCGAGCTTCTTCATCTCGTCGAAGGCCCAGTCGAGGTAATAGTTGGGCGCCCGCTCATCGCGCCGATCGACTGCCATGGCCGGATTGCGGCGTGCGCCGAAGACTTGCCCCTCGGTCATGAATCCGGCCTCGACCAAATTGTCGAGCACGACGTTGGCGCGTGCGCGCGCCGCCGGCAGATTGATATGCGGGGCAAATCTGGATGGCGCCTTGAACAGGCCGGCCAGCATCGCCGCTTCGGCGAGGTTCACGTCGCGCGCGGATTTGTTGAAGTAGAACTGTGCCGCTGCGTCGACCCCGAAAGTGCCGCCGCCGAGATAGGCGCGATCGAGGTAAAGTTTGAGAATCTCGTTCTTGGGCAGCCGCACTTCGAGCCAGAGCGCGAGGAATGCTTCCTTGACTTTGCGCTCGATTGTGCGCTCATTCGATAAGAACAGGTTCTTCGCCAGTTGTTGACTGATCGAGGAACCGCCCTGCACAACGCCGCCGGCGCGCGCGTTGGTGAGCATGGCGCGGAACAGGCCGGGAAAGTCGATACCGAAATGCTCGTAAAAGCGACGATCTTCGGTGGCAAGCGTCGCCTTGATCAGGTGGTCGGGGAACTGATCGAGCGGGATCGCGTCATTGTGTCGGATGCCGCGGGAGCCGACTTCGTTGCCGTAGCGGTCGAGGAATGTTACTGCGAGCTCGGACTTCTTGAGCCAGTCGTCATCCGCGGTTTCGCGGAAGGCGGGGATGGCGAGCGCCAGCATGACCAACAGGCCCGCATTGCCCAGGGTCAGGCACTCCGACAGCGGCTCCACGAAATACCACCGCCGCCAGCCAGAGACATGGAACCGGTCCATCAAGACGGTGAAACGTTCGTAAAGCTCTCGCCCCCAGGTCTTGGCCTGGTAGAGGCCGAAGTCGATGCGGGCATCGAGATCGAGCAGGAAGCGGCGCAGCCTGACCTTCCAGCTGACCCGGTTGTCGCGGTCTTGGAAGAGATTGCTCAAGATTCCGGATCCCCTCGAAGCGGATGCGTCGCGCCGGCAGGCCGCTGGCGCTCAATCATTTAGCGCCAAGTTCTAACCGATCCAGGGGTTCCAAACTATGGCGGCATCAGGCAGCGGATGAATACTGGCGCTCCCGGCGAGGTTGGTCGATTTAGGGACAATTCACGAATGGGCGAGCAAGACATCCCATTTTGGCGCCGTAAGTCATTGGCGGAAATGACGAATTCGGAATGGGAGAGCCTTTGCGACGGCTGCGGACGCTGTTGCCTCGTCAAGCTCGAGGACGCGGATGATTCCTCGCGTACTTACTTTACCGACATCGGCTGCCGGCTCCTTGATAACAAGACCTGCCGTTGCCGCGATTATTCCCACCGGACCGCGAAGGTGAACGACTGCGTTCGGCTAACGCATAGAAACATAAATCGAATCGTGTGGCTGCCACCGACCTGCGCTTATCGTCTGCTGGCCGACGGCCGGGATCTCTACTGGTGGCACCCGCTCGTTTCGGGAGATCCTGAGACCGTTCACCAGGCCGGGATCTCAGTGCGAGGGCGCGTCGCCGCCAGCGAGCAAGAGGTGGAAGACGATGACCTCGAGGGGCATGTCGTAAGCTGGCCGGCGCGCATGCCGAAGGCGGCGAGGAAGCCGCCATACCGCCTATAAGCTACATATCTGGGCATGGCGCCCTCGCGGGGCACCACCTTGTCCACGCGCTTGTTCACCGCCTAGATGCCCGACGCCTCCTCGCCCGGGCAGACCCTAGGCAAACTCATGCGCGATCCGCTCACACCGCCGTCGGCGGATTACGTCGACCACGCCGCCGCACGCCGGATCATCGTAGGCGTGCTCCTGACCATGCTCCTCGCGGCACTCGATCAAGTCATGGTGGCAACCGCTCTGCCCAGCATCGCCGCAAGCCTGGGCGAGGTCGAGAACATGTCATGGGTGGTCACCGCCAATCTTCTGTGTGCCACCGGCGTGACACCGCTCTATGGCAAGCTCTCCGACATCCATGGCCGCCGCGCCATAATGCTGATCGCCATTGGCGTCTATGCCAGCGGCTCGCTTGCCTGCGCGCTCGCGTCCTCCATGCTGACGCTAATATTCGCCCGCGCGCTTCAGGGCCTCGGTGGCGGGGGCTTGATGCCATTGGTGCAGACCATCATCGGGGATGTTGCTTCCCCCCGCGATCGTCCGCGTTATCAGGCTTACACGTCGTCCATCTTCATTGTGTCGACGGTCGGCGGGCCGATCCTCGGCGGGTTCATTGCCGAGCATCTGCATTGGTCATGGATCTTCTGGTTCAACCTGCCGCTCTGCGGGCTCGCTTTTCTCCTCACAAACAATGTATTGCAGCGGCTGCCGCGCCACGAACGCCGGCACAGCCTCGATCTATTGGGGGCCGTGCTGATGGTGGGAGCCGCCATGGCGCTGATGCTCGCACTCAGCTGGGGCGGGCGGCGCTATGCCTGGGCGTCACCCCAGATCCTCTTGCTGCTTCTTGTGTCCATCGCCCTCTGGGGCGCGTTCGCCTGGCGCGTAATGACCGCCGAGGAGCCATTCATTCCGCTCGCTGTGTTGCGCGACGGTGCCACGCGCGTCGGCACTGCGGCCGCTTTCTTCGCGGTTGGGCTGGTCATTGCGTTGACCATCATCCTGCCGCTCTACGCCCAGCTTGCGCTTGGCCTTTCGGTGAGCGAATCGGGCTCGGCCATCATCGCTCTGCAAGGTGCTGCCACGCTCACGTCAATGATCGGCGGGCGGCTGCTCGTCCGCTTCACGCATTACAAGCGAGTCCCGCTCGTGGGTCTTTTGCTCTCGATGACAGCGCTTGTTCCGCTCGCGATCGCTCCTACTGAGCTTGCGCCCTCTGCTGCGCTCGGCCTGATCGCGCTTGTGGGCCTCGGATTGGGACCAATGTTCCCGTTCACAGTGGTGCTGGTGCAAAATGCAGTTGCATTGCATCAACTCGGCATCGCCACCGGCACCATGAACTTCTTTCGTGCCCTAGGGTCCGCCTTTATGGTCTCTGGCTTCGCGGCCATCGTGCTCGCGGGCGGGCCGATGGTCCGCGGCGTCTCCGCCGACGCAGTGCTGGCGGGAGCCGAGGCGGCCGAAAGCTTCCGCTGGGTCTTCGCAGCCGCCATCGCCTGCCTGATGGTGGCACTGGCGTCTATCCTGATGCTCGAGGAGCGCCCCTTGCGCGGCTCCGCCCAGGGGACAAAGCAGTCCGAATAGCTCTTTGCGCAAGCGCCGCGATTGCAATGCCGGAGTTGGTCGCGGCTAGCACAAAAGCCGAGCGGGCGGCGTCATACCTGCTCTGTCCATGGGACCATTGCGTTGGCGATGTTCGAGCGCCATACGAAGCAGGCAACAACACCGCATGAATCGATTCATTCAATTTCCGACTCGAATGACGCCCTCGAGCCGAAACTCGAAGCAAGCTTTCAAATCCGAGCCCATGCTTGCCACGCCTAGCCCGCGGCTGTCCAAGGCCGACGTGCGCAATATCTTCTATGGTCTGATGCTCGGGATGTTCCTCTCGGCCCTCAATCAAACAATCGTCGCCACCGCCTTGCCCACCATCGGCCGCGAGTTCGGCGATTTCGAGAATCTGTCCTGGGTCATCATTGCCTATTTGTTGTCGTCGACGGTGGTCTCGCCGCTCTACGGCAAGCTCTCCGACATTCACGGGCGGCGCGGCATGATGCTGCTGGCGATCGGCCTATTCGTCGTGGGTTCGGCCATGTGCGCAGCGGCGCCCAACATGGCCATCCTGATCGCGGGTCGAACGCTGCAAGGCGTCGGAGGCGGCGGCATCGTGCCGCTCACGCAAACCACCATCGCCGACATGATCACGCCGCGCGAGCGCGGCCGATACCAGGCTTACATGGGCACTTCTTGGATCGTGGCCGGTGTCGCAGGACCTGTCCTTGGCGGCGCTATTGCCGAGTACCTGCATTGGTCGCTGATCTTCTGGATCAACGTACCGCTGGGACTCTTCGCAGCGCTACTCACCTACCACGCGATGAAGCGGTTGCCGCGCCATGAAGTGCCGCACCAACTCGACCTCACGGGTGCGGCCCTGATGGTCGCGGCTGCCACCATCCTGCTCATCGCGCTCACATCGGGTGGCACCCGCGTGCCGTGGATGTCGTCGACCATCCTGGCTCTGGTGGGGATTTCACTGGTGCTCAGCCTTGCCTTTGTGTGGTGGCTCAGGCTGGCGCCGGAACCGTTTCTGCCCCTCACTGTGCTCGGCAATCCGGTGATGTGCGCCGGCACGGCCGCCACCTCGTGGATGCTCGGGGCTGTGTTGGGCCTCACCGTCTATATGCCGCTCTATTTCCAAGTCGTGCACAAGCTCTCCGCGACCGAAGCCGGCCTCGCGCTTATTCCGATCGTCGTCATGACGACGCCCGGATCGATGTTATCGGGACGCTCGATGATGCATCTGCGTCATTACAAAATCTCGGCGACCGCAGGCGCGATCATCGCAATTGCGAGCGTAACGGCGCTCGCTATTCAACCTGCTATGCCGCTCTACGGCGTCATCATTGCGCTGACGTTCATCGGATTCGGTGCCGGTACTGTATACCCGGTCGCGACCGTTTCGATCCAGAATGCTGTGCCAGCGCATCAGGTGGGCACGGCGACAGGCACCATGAATTTCTTCCGTGCGCTTGCAAGCACGCTCGCGGTTGCCATCATGGGTGCCATTCTTTTGGCTGCCCTAGGCGCCGCGCCCGAGCGCGGCACCAGCGTGCAGCTCTTGGTCGAAACTGCAACGGCCGCCGGTATCGACATGGCCTTCGTGTTTCGATTCGTATTCTTTGCTGCTGATGTTTTCTTGGTCGCGGCGCTTGGCGCGGTGCTGCTCATGGAAGAGCGCCCCCTGCGCGGACCCGCGACTGCAGGGCCCCCTGTCTCGGCAAATACCCCGCCGGCGCCGGCGGAGTGACGCGCCGCGCACCTGCCGCAGCTTTGCGAAGAGCAGCCGAATGTGTGGCGCTATTTGGTGCGCACGGTGTCTTCGTAACTCGGCGCCTCGCGCAAAAAGCCGCGCTTGAGCATCCAGTCGACCTTTGCGTCGAACTCTGCTGATCGATAGGCCTTAACCCCCGTCAGCTCGGGAAGCAGCCCATCTTTGCGCAGCTCCGGAGTCAAATCGCGCAGGAGTTCCTCCCGGGAGCGTTCTTCGTTCTCGCGCAGCCATTCGATCGCCCGGTTGAGAGCGCGCCGCAGCTTGTCCGCAGTCTCTGCGTCTATGTCGTCCGCCGCGACGATGCCGCCGTGCCAGCGCAGATCGGCGATCTTGCGACACCCTGCCTCGATGGCGCGGCTCACCAGCGGTTCCATCAGCGCCGCCGCTTCGTTCCGGCCGCTGAGCAAAGCGCCCAATCGATCGGCCGCGTGTTCGAGCTTGATCTCGCTGAACGAGATCCCAGCCGCCTCCATGACCTCGACGGCAGCGTAGAAGGTGCCGGCGTGCCACGTGACCGCGATCGGCACGTTGCACAGATCGGCCAGCGTCTGCACACGCGAATCTCTTCTCACCATGATCGCGCCAGTGCGTATCGTGGCGTCGAGCCCGATGATTTTGCCGCGGCCCAACTGCTGCACGCGCTCGATAGCGCCCCACTCGCACACCGGATAGACTTCGAGTGTCCCCTGCTGGAGCTGCGTCTCCTTCCATCGCTGAGAGAAGTCCTCGACGCGGCCTTCGTTACCTTTGGGATTGTCCTCGTGATAGACGACGTCGAGCCCTTCTTCGGCAAAGAAGCCTTGCTCCACCGCAACCCGCCAGGGTCGGTCATGGGCGTTGCTGTCGCTTTGAAGCCGAATGGTGCGCGCCATGGAAACCTGCCGTGTCGACCTAAGTGGATATGACGTTATGCGCCGAAATTCATGCAATCACAACGGAACAGGTAGCATTGCGTGGAACATGGGCTCTTGGGCCGCGCTCTTGTCGCGCCTTGCATGCTCGCGTTGGCCCCGCTCACGGCTGCCGCCGACCTGCGCGCCGTCGCGATTGCGGGCAGAATAAGGTTCGGTTTAGGGCGGCAGCACCGAGCCCATTTTTAGCGCTTGCTCCACGATCCACACGCGGTAGCGCATGAGGGGAGTGACACCGGTCAGACCGCCGCAGCCATCGCTTAATGACGGGCCGGTCGACCAGCTCACCACGCCAATGACCGCCAGCGCGCCGCCGATTTCCCGATAGACCGGCGCGCCTGAATCGCCGGTGCAGGCCCCGAGCCCGGCGCGCTCGCCGTTGCTCGCGGCATCGGCGAGCCTGATTTGCAACGTCCCCGGTTGTCCGGTCGCGACAAGCGTCGCGGCGCGTACGATACCGCCGCTCTTGCCATCGCCCCGAATGGCGACCCCATAGCCGGCCACGTCGAAACGGTCCCCTGCCGAGACCAAAACACCTTCCGGTGCCAGCCGCGCGGGACGTACCGTCAAGGGTGCGCCTAGCTTGACGAGTGCAACGTCGGCGGTGACGCGATGACGCAGCACCGCGTTGACGTCAAAGCCGGGATGGCGCGCGATGGTCGCCAGCTCTTTGAGCACCGGCTGCCGCGCAGGATCGAACTCCACCAGCTTGTAGTCAGCGCCCGGTAGCACGCAATGCGCTGCGGTGAGCACGAGATCGCGTGCGAGCGCGACGCCCGAGCAGAAGGTGCCGCGCGAGCCGGTCAGCATGATGACCGCGCGCCCCGCCTCCTCGCCGGCGAGAGGCGCGCCGCCCACCATGGCCGAGAGCGAAGATGCAAGCGTACAGGTGCAAACGAGAATGATCGCGATCCGGATCATGGCTCCAGCGGCGATCCCAATCTGGCTGCTGTTTCCACGATCCAGTAGCGATACCGTGCGAGCGGTATGACGCCGCTCACGAATCCACAACCGGGTTCGCCGTCGGACCGCGCCGACCAGCTCACGATTCCGACCAGCGCCCGATCTCGTTCGTCGAACACCGGACCGCCGGAATCGCCGTTACAGACCCCGAAGCCGGTAGCCTCGCCGAGTTTCCGCGGATCGATCAGCGCGAGCTGCTGGGACGTGGGCCGGTCGGTCGCTACAAGGGTGGCAGCTCGCAGCTTGCCAGCGGTCTTGCGATCCCCTTGTACTCCGACACCGAAGCCCGCGACGATGAAACGGTCACCGACCGACGGCGGAGCGCGCCGCTCGCTGAATACGACCGGTATGAGATTCGGTACCGGCGCTCCAAGCTTAACGAGAGCCAAGTCGGGAGCATCGGCGCGAAGTGAAAACTGCGGATGGGCAGCGACGCTCGCCACGTCCTTTACCGCAGGGCGGCGGCCGTCGAAGGTGACAAGTCTGTATTTGCCGGTGCTCGGCACGCAGTGCGCCGCCGTCAGCACGAGATCAGAAGCGATGGCGACCCCGCTGCACAGGTGATCCGCGCCTACGATCAGAACAACGTGACGCGCAATTGCCTCCTCGGCGACGGGTGCACCGCCGACGATGGCGTGAGCGGACCCGGCTGCGAGGGCGAGGCAGGCGAAGGCGAGGAGCGCGTGCCTGCGCCTCCTGCTAAACCTTGAAAAAACGCTTGGACCGGACCGCGGGTTGGGAACGTTCCGAGTTGTCGACGAAGACCGTAACTTGCCACGCCCGCGATGGGAGGGCAAAAAGACAGCGCCTGCACGGATCAGGTCGGATCGTCTTTCCTCGTCCGTCATGCCCATCCCCGGACTTGATCCGGAGATCGTCGCGGCCATCCACGTCTTTATTGTGGCTTGCCGCTTCGAATGAAGACAGGGAGGACAAGCCGGCCACGACGGCAGCGGCTTGGCCGCCTAGGTTCCCGTCGCCAGGAGCATGCCGGCTAAGTTCGGGATTTCGACCTCGATCTCGAGGGTCGAGACACTCTCGCCGCGATCCATCCTCACCTGAACGTTCTGGCGCTCGACGGTAATGTGCTTCGTGAGCGCGGTCAAAATGTCCTCTCGCAAAACGGCGAGCAGATCGGACTGGCCGCGCGCTGCCCGTTCGTAGGACAGGAGGATCTGCAGCCGTTCTTTCGCGACGGGGGCGGAGCCACGACGTCGGAACAGGTTGAAGACGTTCATGCCGCTCTCCGTCCAAACAGCTTGTCAAACAACCCCTTGCGATCGCTGGGGATGTTCATTGGCACATCGTCACCCTTGAGCCTGCGGGCGGCGTCGAGATAGGCCCGAGCCGGGGCACTCATTGCATTGCTGATCGTCACTGGCGATCCCACGTTGGAGGCGCGCAGCACCTCTTCACTTTCGGGAATGATACCTAGCAGCGGTGTAGACAAGATCTCGAGCACGTCTTCAATGTTGAGCATCTCGCCGCGCGCGGCACGCTGGGCGTCGTAACGCGTGATGAGAACATGCTTATCGATGCGCTGACCTTTTTCTGCCTTCTCTGTCTTGGAATCGAGCAGCCCGATCATACGGTCGGAATCGCGCACCGACGACACTTCTGGATTGGTGACGATGACGGCTACGTCGGCGAACCGCATGGCGAGCGTCGCGCCGCGTTCAATTCCTGCCGGGCTATCGCAGATGACCCAATCGAATTTCCCGCGCAGCTCCTGGATCACGCTCGCCACGCCTTCCTCGGTCAAAGCATCCTTGTCCCGTGTTTGCGACGCTGGCAGCAGCCACAGCGTCTCCAGTCGTTTGTCGCGAATGAGCGCTTGCGATAGCTTAGCGGTGCCTTGGATGACATTGACGAGGTCGAACACGACGCGCCGCTCCGCTCCCATCACCAAATCGAGATTGCGCAGCCCGACGTCGAAATCGACTACCGCGACCTTCTGCCCGGCTTGCGCCAGTGCGGCGCCGAGCGCGGCGGTGGACGTCGTCTTCCCAACGCCGCCCTTGCCGGACGTGACTACAAGAACCTTGGCCATACTTGCTGTGTCTTCCATGGTTCAATCCAACGCTGCTATCGCCAGGACGCGGTTTTCGAGCCAGCACTGCGCCGGCCGGCTACGGAGGCTTGCGTCCATTTCCTCGGCCGTCCGGTAATAGCCATCGATCGAGACCAGCTCGGCCTCGTTCTTGCTGCAAAAGATTCGCGCCCGCGCGTTGCCCATCGAGCCGGCCATGGCCCGGCCGCGCAGTGCGCCGTAAACGTGGATTGATCCGCCCGCGACGACTTCGGCTCCGGACGCCACCGAGCCGAGCACGGTGACATCGCCGTTTGGGAAAATGACGGACTGACCAGAGCGGATCGGGCTTTCGATCAGCAATGAGCTCGGCTCCTGACGCCGCGGGGCCGCTGCCCGCTTGTCAGAAGGCGAACCCAACCCCGCCTTGCTTCCGGCGGAGCGTTCTCGCTTGAGCACGGGCGGTAACGAGGGGGCGAGCTGGTCCGTCTTGGTGCCCTCCAGCGCCATGACGCGGATTCCCCGCTCGCCCAATCCTGCGATCAGCTCCCCGATTTGGGATTCAGTTAGATCCACCGCCGTGAGATCGAGAATGATCGGTCGGCCGGAAAAAAAAGCGGGAGATGTTGCACTCCATTTCTTGAGTTCATCGAGCCAACTAATGATGGGTGTCGTCGGGGTGAGCACGAACGCCATGAGCGAGCGGCCATGTAGGCGCATCGCTCCTTGCGGTCGAACGGCAATCGCGCTTGTCACCACGGCCCTCGGGGATTTTGCCAGCAGGCTAATCCGATTAGCGCGCTCCGTAGTTAATGGTGGGTTAACGGCGACGCATTTAGTTGGCGTTGCTGTCGCAAGCGCGCCATCGCGTTGACTCTCTGGCCTTGTCACGTCTCCTGTGAGACGCACGACGGCACTTCGCTGTGTCGCGGCTGCAGCCGCCACAGCAGATCGCCTCAGTACGGGTGCCGGTCTGGCTTTTTCTCCCAAGCGCGGTAGGCCCGCAGGCCGACCTCGCGTTCGAAGTTCGGCGTTACCTTAATGCCTCGTCGCTTCTTCCAGGGCAGCGCGAAGTCTTCATACTGGAAGGCGTCCGAGAAGCCGATGTGATTGGTATCCTCGAGGCTCGCCCCGAAATAGAGATGATCGATGCGCGACCAGTAGATCGCGCTCATGCACATCGGGCACGGCGCGCCGTTGATGTAGATCTCGCAGCCTTTGAGCATGCGCGCGCGCTGGGGCACCAAATCGGGCGAGCCGGGGGGACGCGCGATCATCTCGAGGATGGTGCCCGCGTGATAGTCGCTGCCGAGCAGTGCCTTCGGATTCAATCGGCTCGACGCATCGATGATCGCCGTGATCTCGGCATGGAAAACCGGACATCCGGTGAGCAGGACGCGGTTCTGCCCGCGCCCGATGATTTCGCCATCCTTGACGATCACGGCCCCGAACGGACCGCCCCAGCCCTTCTCGACCGACTCGATCGCTAGCCGCGTAGCTTCTTCCATAAATTTACGATCCATTGCGAGCATCCTTGCGTGCGTCGCGCCATACTGGTGCCTCTCCATCGCACGTGTTTGCAGCGTTGAACAAGCGCGATCGACCGGTTTCTATTCATGAATATCGAGTCGCTATTGCGATTTCTGCCACTGTGTCATTTCC
>DATFQX010000471.1:0-23706 GCA_035263865.1 Xanthobacteraceae bacterium | reverse complement strand
TTTCGTAAGACGCCTCTATCTTGGAAATAGCTTCGGGCGACGGATTGCCGTGCTTGTGCCAGTATTTCATATCCTTATTTGTCGCAACATCGGCCCAGGAGTTTGCGTAGCATCCACAGAAGTCCTTTAGCACTACCTCTGGTAACCTACGATCATCCGGGAGCGAACGCTGCTTCTCAATGCAATCCTCCACCGCTTTTTCAACAAAGCGGGTCCTTGCTGGACCGGACGACTTCCATGACAATTCGGAGCGGGTCACAGGCCGAACATAAATCGATCCCACAACACCAATCGCAATGACCAGCGAGGCTAAACCAAGTGCCGCTCGGATCACCCGTCTTGTCTGGAAATTCATTGGCGTCGCCCTCCATCGTGGAATTATAGTTCCACTCTGACGGAATTCGCATGACGCCGACGGCTCAAAAGAGCCCGTACCTATGTCATACTGATTTTCATCAAGCGATCAGCCAGCCGATCTCAAATCAAGCTCATGTACGGCAGTCATCGTCAGCAGCCACAGAACCACGGTCAAAATGATGAACGCGATCCATTCCTTGTTGTCGAAGAACCATCCATGATGCACGCTATTCATGGCGAGCTTCCCTACGGCCCGATCCAACCCAACACGTTATCACATCTACGGCAGACCTGCACCTAAGGCCCGAATTCGTCGTCCTCGGCCATGATCCTGGCGGCCAACCCAATGAAAATGGCAGGAGCCGCCTTGACCCCTGCCACTACGCTACGCTCCCTCAGGTTACGCTACGAAGTCGAGGGCACTGAGCACCGCTTCGTCAAAAGCTAATCGTGCGTTAGGCCAACGGTGCCTAAGGTGTTCGACAACTTCATGAAGCGATCCGCTCGGTAGGGCCATCTCAACACTTGAACCAGCGAACTGCGCTATCCAGCCTTCCGTCCCAAAGCGAATGATGGTGGTTGACTAAGGGATTAGGCGTGCCGCCACCATCATCCATCCCAGGCTCCCACAGGCGAACCCGGCAAGAGGCACCATCATTAGGGGATCAACCCTGACGGCCATAACGATGCTGGCGAAGGATGGTTCCACTCGGAGTGGAGGTCGGGGCTCACCACAATGGGTGAAATGGCGAGCCCCGGCGCATCACCGCCAACCCTCTTCGGGAATGGCAGGAGCGCAATCACACCTTATTCCTTGGTGGTAGCCGCCGCCACTTCGAGCGAGATACCTCCGGGATTTCTCGGTGCTTACTACCGACTTACTAGCCCTATCACTCGTTCCTGATTACTTAGCTGGATCAATTACTTAATCGCCTCCAAGATCGGCTTCCACATCTGCTGCTCGACATGAATGAAGGTGAGAAGCTCGGCTGGCGTCATCGGATGCGGATAGTTGCCGGTGGTTTCGAGCTTGCTCTTGGTCGCGGGATCAGTGACAGCGGCGCGCAAATCCTCGCTCAGCTTGCGCACAATGTCCTGCGGTGTGCCCACCGGTGCGACCAGCGCGAGCCAGCCGCTGACCTTGAAGCCGGGAAGCGTTTCCGCGGCAGTGGGCACGTCGGGAAAGTCGGAAAGCCGTGCCGTCGAGCCGACCGCAAGCGCCTTGATCGCTCCCGTCTGCAGCGCCCCGGCAAGCGGCGGGTAGCCGTCGATAACCATCGGTACGCGCCCAACCATCACATCATTGAGCGCTTGTGCCGTGCCGCCGAGGCAGGGAACCATTAGGAGCTTGATGCCCGTGCGTTGCTGCAGCCCTTCGCCCGCAAGGTGCGACAGCGTTCCGCGTCCGGTTGCCGCGTAGGAGATCTCGCCCGGCCGTTTCTTCGCGAGCGCGATGAATTCGGGTAGCGTCGCCACCCCGAGTGAGGACGCGACCGATATGAAAAACGGCTGCTCGCCGACGAAGCCGACCGGCACAAAATGCGCGGCACTTCAAGTGGCAAGTTGGCTTGCAGGCCGGGCAGTGTCACGAACGCGGAAGAGGGGGCATATAGAGCGTGTAGCCGTCGGGCGCGGCAGCGGCGGCTGTGCGGGCCGCGACCACGCCACCGGCGCCCGGATGGTTCAGCGCAAGCACCTGCCGGCTCCACATTTGCGAGAGGCGGTCGGCGACGATCCGCAGCAGCGCGTCCGGAGAACCGCCGGGCGCCGAATGGGTGATGATCCGCACCGGCCTCGCAGGAAAATCCTGTGCTTGCGCGTGCGCAGTAGGTGCGACGGTCGCCACCGCGGCAGCACCTGCGGCCAAGCGTAAGAATTTGCGGCGAGGAAGGCTCATGGCAGCGGTTTTCTATCATGTCCGTCCCAGGTACCGCGAGCGCTCTTCGCGGATCGCGGCTGCAAATCAATCCACACAGCGCCGCACGCTTGTGGTATTCCTTCACACCGCATTTGACGGCTCGAGGCCGGGGAGGCGGCATTGCATCGACGAGACGTTCTTCGTGCGACCGCAATGATGGCCGCGGGATTCGCTCTCCCACCAGCACGTGCTTTTGCTCAGTCCAAGATTAGTCCGCCGATGCAAACATTAAGCGCTTACATGGGCGCGGCAGGCTCGCGTCCGCTTCCGGACGAGGTTGCGGAGCACGCCAAGCATCATCTCATCGACACGCTTGCCTCGATGGTCTCGGGATCGGAACTGCTGGCAGGCCAGGCGGCTCAACGCTACGTCCGCGCGCATGGTGGAAAGGGCGCTGCGACGATTGCCGGCACGATGCTCACGGCCGCGCCTGCCGACGCCGCGCTCGCCAACGGCGTCATGGCGCATGCCGATGAGACCGATGATTCCCACAACGCCTCGCGGTCGCATCCTGGCTGCGCGATCGTGCCCGCAGCGCTCGCCGTCGCCGAGGAAGTCGGAATCGATGGCACTCGCTTTCTTCGAGCCGTAACCCTCGGCTATGACATAGGCACCCGTGTCGTGCTGGCGATGGGCGGTGCCGAGTTCAGCTATGAGAGCAGTCTCGCCACCCATAGCATCGCCGGAACATTCGGCGCCGCGGCTGCTGCGGCTTGCGCTGCCGGTCTCGACGCGCGCCAAATGCGCTGGGCGCTGGATTATACCGCGCAGCAGTCCTCGGGCATCGTCGCTTGGCGGCGCGACACCGACCACATCGAGAAGGCTTTCGTCTTCGGCGGTATGACCGCACGCAACGGCGTAACGGCGGCGCTGGTCGTGCGGTCAGGCTGGAATGGCGTAGAGGATATTTTCTCGGGCGATGACAACTTTTTCAAAGCATACACGCCGAAGGCGCAGCCTGAACGGTTGATCGAGAAACTCGGTGAAAGATACGAGGTCGTCCACACGGACATCAAGAAATGGACTGTCGGCTCGCCGATCCAAGGCCCCCTCGATGCGATCGAGGCGATCCGCGGCAAGCGAGCGTTTGAAGCCGATCAGGTGAGGCGCGTGAGCGTGCGTCTCGCCCCTTCGGTTGCCGCAGTGGTCGACAACCGTGATATCCCGGATATCTGCTTGCAGCACATGGTCGCGGTGATGCTGGCTGATAAAACCGTCTCATTCCACGCCGCGCATGACAAGCCACGCATGCAGGACACAGCGATCCTGCGCGAGCGCGCAAAAGTCGATCTGGTACGTGATGGCGAGCTTGCGCAGTTCCTACCGGTACGCGTTGCCGTCGTCGAAATCGAGTTCGCGGACGGAACGCGCCTTTCGGAGCGCATCTCTGCGGTGCGCGGGACGCCTCGCAACCCCATGTCTCGGAGGGAAGTGACGGAAAAGGCGATTGATCTCACCGCGCCTATTCTGGGGGGCGATAAATCCAAAGGCCTGGTCAATGCGGTATATGCAATTGAAACGCTGACCGATATTCGAAATCTGCAAGCGTTCCTTCAGGCCGGCTGACTTTCGCGTGGCGCAGTTCTCGTCAGGCTGCGCCGCAACCGTTCGTGCCTATGCCTGCGAAGTATGAGCGGCGTGAGTTTGTCCCAGCTCGCGGACAATTATCCAACATGAGACCTCGCGGTTCGTTGCGAGAGAAACCGTTGCTCGAACCTGCCGTCGCCGGTGGCGTTGAGTAGTGCTAGCCTATTTCCGGCGGTCAACAATCCGTATCGCGCAGTAAGGGAGGAACGTATGCGCTATAAGCCCAAAAGCACTGCCGCCCTCCACATCGCGCTTGGCGGCTTGCCGGATAAGATGCGGGTCGAGGTGGACCCCGACATCCGTATGTCTGCAAAAACTGTTGGCGAACTTCGGAAGGTCGCGGCGTGGCCCGAAAACTTGGTGATCACAACTCCGCAGGAGCGTTACCCGGGAAGCACGGTGAAGGTGAACAAGGCTAACGTCGCAACTCGCGTCTCACCGAAATCGTGAGGCCCGGCTCGAAGAACATGCCGCTCGTTTGCTGATGTAGACACAGAATTAACGCGGCCCGCACACTTTTTTGGGCTAGCGCGCAACCGCGCGTTCACTTGATCTCGACGTCGTTCCAGAAGCCGATCCAGTGATCGACCTTCGTCATCGACGCGCGCGGAGCCTCGTACGACCACGCCGCGCGTTCGCTGCGGGCGGTATCGGCGGCGAGATCATAAAACTGGACGCCATGCGGGCAGGCTAAATCGCTCTGCGTCTTCGGCGTGACGTGCAGCAAGTCCATTCGCACGCTTTCGCGCGGAAAATAACGATAGCCGTCGATCTCGAGCGTCCGGTCGCTCTCCGCAATCACCTGGCCGTGCCATATCGCCTTCATCTGATCATCCTCCAGTCGGCCCTGCAGCACTCCATTCATGCCTCATCGGCTGCCGCCGAAGAAGCCGGTTGCGTCGCGCAGAATCTGTGAACGAATGAATGGATCGGGATCGGCGCCCATGACGATCGAGCCCGGCTGGCCACAGGGCGTCCAACAGACGATGTTGGACTGGGGAGTGCCGCGGGGCGCCGCACGCTGCCCAGCATAGGCGCGTTGCTTGCTCGGCCGGGCATCAGCGGATGAGGCGAGGAGCATGCCGACACCGAAGGCGCAAGCAACCAATCCAACCGAGAGCGCTGTCCTGCCGATGGGCATGGAGACCTCCATCGCTTTGCTTCCTGCGCCGGACGAATATGGCCTCCGCCACCGCCTCAGGCCAGCCGAGGGTCATCACAACTGCGTGTCGCTGGCTGCATCTCGCCGCGATGGATAGTCTGACACTTTTCGCCGCTCGCGCGGCTAGACACGCGCAGCCCCGCCGCAGATGCCGGGGCGCGGCTCCGCCGCCTTGGACACCGCAGATTTGCATTTGGTGCGGCTTGCGCCGGCTGTGCCCCGTCCGTAAGTAAGTTGCGGAGCTTCCATGACCATCGTTCTCGACGCCAGCAGCAGACCGCGCCATCCGGAGAAGGCGCACCGGGCGGACGCCCGGGCGTTGAAAAAGCCCGAGTGGATCCGGGTCAAGGCGCCGGTCTCCAAAGGATACGAGGAGACGCGGGCGATCGTGCGCGCAAACGGCTTGCACACCGTCTGCGAGGAAGCGGCGTGCCCTAACATTGGCGAGTGTTGGGAGAAGAAGCACGCGACCTTCATGCTAATGGGCGACACTTGCACGCGCGCCTGCGCCTTCTGCAACGTCAAAACTGGCTTGCCAGGGCCGCTCGATGACACCGAGCCGGGTCGCGTTGCCGAGGCGGCCGCAAAACTCGGCCTCAAGCACGTGGTCGTGACCTCGGTCGATCGCGATGACCTCGAGGACGGTGGCGCCGCCCACTTTGCCGCGGTCATTCGCGCGATTCGCGCGCGCTGCCCTTCGACCACGATCGAGGTGCTTACGCCCGACTTCCTTCGCAAGCATCGCGCAGTCGAGAAAGTCGTTGCGGCGAGGCCCGATGTCTTCAACCACAATCTCGAAACGGTGCCCTCAAAATATCTCACCGTGCGGCCCGGCGCGCGCTACTTCGCCTCGGTCCGGCTGCTGCAGCAGGTCAAAGAACTTGACCCTGCCATGTTCACCAAGTCCGGCATCATGGTGGGGCTCGGCGAGGAGAGAAGTGAAATTCTCCAGGTTATGGATGATCTGCGCGCGGCCGATGTCGACTTCCTTACCATCGGCCAATACCTGCAACCCACGCCCAAACACCATCCAGTCCTGCGCTTCGTGCCGCCCCCGGAGTTCAAAGCTTATGAGACCATCGCCTATGCCAAAGGCTTTTCGATGGTCGCTTCCTCCCCGCTCACGCGCTCCTCGCATCATGCCGGCGAGGATTTCGCCCGCTTGAGGGCGGCACGGTAGACCCGGCTAGGTCATGGCTGAGCGGCCGCGGTCCCCGTAAGCACTCCGAACGCGGCACTGGTCAGGAGTGCTCCTTGTAACGGGACCAGCCGATGCCGGAATTTTCGACCACGCGCCGGGTTCGCCACTCCGCGGCTCACATGTTCGACCTGGTGGCCGATGTGGAGCGCTATCCGGAATTTGTACCGTTGTGCCGCTCGCTCAAGGTCCGCAAGCGGATCCCCGAGCCGGAAGGCGTCGAGATACTCGTCGCCGACATGACCGTCGCCTACAGGTTCGTACGCGAAGCGTTTACCAGCCGCGTCACGCTCGACCGGCCCAATTTGCAGATCTTGGTCGAATATCTCCAAGGCCCGTTCAGCAGGCTTGAAAATCGCTGGACCTTTCATCCGAAGGGCGAGCGCACGTGCGAGGTGGAATTTTTCATCTCCTACGAGTTCAAAAGCCGCACGCTGGCCCTGCTGATGGGGGCCATGTTCGATGCCGCCTTCCGCCGCTTCGCGGCAGCGTTCGAGCGGCGGGCCGACGCGGTCTATGCACGCTGAGTGCGGCAAGTCGCTCCGCGCACGATAGGCTGGCTGCGAAATTTTCGCGTGTGAATGCGGCTCATGCCGACAATGTCGGGAACTTTGCCTGCTCCGCAGCGGCGAGTTCGCCAAGCATCGCCAACGCCTCGATGACACAGGCGCGGCGGACTTGTGCGCGGCCTACGTCGCCGTACTTGCGCTCCTGCTGAATAAGCCGACCGGCACGCGAGGCGGCGGCGAGATGCACGAGCCCGACCGGTTTGCCGGGCACCGCGCCGCCCGGTCCAGCGATGCCGGTGATCGATACCGCAAGGTCGACGGGCGCGTGCGCCAGCACCCCCCTGGCCATGGCTTCGGCGGTCTCGCGGCTCACGGCCCCATGGCTTTGAAGCGTCACCGAGGGGACGCCGAGCATCGCCTCCTTTGCCTCGTTGCTGTAGGTGATGAAGCCGCGCTCGAAGACATCGGACGAACCTGGGATATCCGTTAGAGTCGCCGCCAGCAAACCGCCGGTGCACGATTCGGCGGCAGCGAGCTTGAGCCTCTTGCCGCGACAGAGATCGAGCAGCGCACGCGCCTGCTCCTTTAGCTCTTGTTCCATCATCTAGGGCCGTTCTCCCCAGGGCAGCCGCACGGTCGCATTGGCGAAGGCCGCCATGCCCTCGCCGCGTCCGGTAAAGCCCATCTTTTCGCTGGTGGTTGCTTTTAACCCGACGCGCTCTATTGGGACTCCTGCGATTTCGGCGATTCGCGCGCGGATCGCGTCGCGGTGCGGGCCGATCCGCGGCGCCTCGCATACGATGGTGACGTCGAGGTGCGCAATGCGCCCGCCCCGCGCACGCACGCGCTCAGCAGCGAAGGTCAGGAACCGGTCGGAGGAGGCGCCGCGCCACTGAGGATCGGTCGGAGGAAAATGAACTCCGATGTCGCCGTCGGCGAGCGCTCCGAGGATGGCATCGACGAGCGCATGAAGAACGACATCCGCGTCAGAATGCCCGCATAAGCCATACCGATGCGAGATGCGCACGCCCCCGACCATCACATGATCACCGTCCCCAAAACGGTGTACGTCGAAGCCGAACCCGGTGCGCACGTCGCTCAAGGCTGCGAGCTTCGCGGCCTCGGCGCGCGCAAAATCGTCGTCGGTCGTGAGTTTGACGTTTTGTGCTTCACCCGCGAAGGTGGTGACCTTCAGCCCCGCCCATTCGGCGAGCGCGGCGTCGTCGGTGAAGTCGTCGCGGCCCGCCGCTTTTGCGCGCCGGTGCGCGTTGAGAAGGGAGGCAAAGCCAAACGCCTGCGGCGTCTGCACCATGCGCAGTCGCGCGCGGTCGAGCGTACCCGTGACGCAACCCGCCGGATCGATGCTCTTTACCGTCTCGGCGACGGTGAGAACAGGAACCGCGGCACCGCTCTCCCGTCCGGCCGCGATCGCACGCGTGATCAGCGCATCCGAAAGGAAAGGTCGCGCTGCATCGTGCACCAGCACGAACTCGGGACGGTGCGGCTCCAAAGCCTCGAGACCGGCGCGAACGGATGCTTGCCGCGATGCTCCCCCGGGGACAGATGGCAACAAGGCGAGATCGGCGCTCGCCGCCCGGAACAGGGCCGCATCGTTGGGATGGATCACAGGCTGCACCAGGGAAATGCCCGAGTGCTCGACCAAAGCGGCAAGGCTCGGCCTGATGACGGGTTCGCCCAGCAGTTCCCGGTACTGCTTGGGCGGATCGCCACCTGCGCGCAGCCCGCGCCCCGCTGCAACGACGACGGCTGCGACCTCAGCGGCCATGGGTCCTGCCACGCGAAGGTTGTGCTCGGTCATGGCTTTAGCGCGTCGTGGGTGTGTCGCAAAGCTAGGCCTCTCGCAGGCCCGCGCGTACTGATCCAGGTGGGGATTTTTGCGCTGCAGCACTTGCGCACTCGTCACCATTGGCTAAACTCTATGCAACCAGTAAGTGCCGCCTAATTCCTGTGCAGGGACAGTAAGTGCCTTTAGTGGAACCATTTTTCTGGCGCCGGCAGATCGGAATCGGCAAGGTAATGGTGCCGAACCCAGCGATCTTAGCGCCAATGTCGGGGATAACCGACGCTCCGTTTCGGCGCCTAGCGGCCGCGCTGGGGGCGGGCCTGGTCATCTCGGAGATGACGGCGAGCGCGGCGCTCGCCCAGAGGCGTCCCAAGGCGCGGCTGCGTGCCGAAGGGCAGGGGCTGCGCACGCACGTCGTCCAATTGGCAGGGTGTGAGCCGACCTGGATGGCGGAGGGCGCGCGCATCGCAGAGGCCAGCGGCGCCGCCATCATCGATATCAACATGGGTTGTCCAGCGCGGCAGGTCACCGGCGGGCAGTCTGGCTCGGCGCTGATGCGCGATCTCGACCATGCCCTGTCGCTGATCGAGGCGACCGTCGGCGCGGTCTCGGTGCCGGTTACGCTCAAGATGCGGCTCGGATGGGATGATCGCTCCATCAATGCGCCTGAACTGGCCCGTCGCGCACAAGCGGCAGGCGTGCGCCTGATCACAGTGCATGGGCGAACGCGCTGCCAGTTCTATGCCGGCTGCGCCGACTGGGCCGCGGTTCGTGCTGTCAAGGAGAGCGTTGCGATTCCGGTAGTTGTGAATGGCGACATCGCTTCGGGTAGGGACGCCTTGAGCGCGCTCGCAGCCTCAGGCGCCGACGCCATCATGATTGGACGCGCCGCCCGAGGCCGGCCGTGGCTTCCCGGACAAATCGGCCGCTATCTTGCGTCGGGCGCTCGCGAACCTGCGCCTGCCCTCGGCGCCCAATTCGTTATCATCGATCGACTCTATGACGAGATGCTCTCACACCACGGGCTCGCCACGGGTCGTCGCCATGCGCGCAAGCACCTCGGCTGGGCGCTCGATGCGGCGGCGGAGACAACCGGCGCACCCGATGCACTGCTCAAGGCACATCGGATGCGCGTCCTGACTGCCAACAATGCGGCCGCAGTCCGCCGGCACCTGGCCGATGCCTTTGCCGATTTCGCTTCCATCGCCGCTGCCAAGCCCGCATGCGCTTGGTCGCAAAAAGCGCCGCAGACGGCGTATGGCGGCGAGAGGAAGGCCGCATGAGCCAGCACGAGCCGATGCCGACGCTTCCCTCGGGCAGTGCAGATGCCGTTCTCGACGCGCTGCCGCATCCGGTGATCATGGTGGCAGCCGATGGACGCATCGCCAATGCCAATGCCGCAGCGGAATCGTTTTTCGAAGCGTCGCTACCATTGCTGCGCCGGCACATGTTTGACGAGTTGGTGCCGTTCGGAAGCCCGCTGCTTGCGCTGATCGAGCAGGTGCGCGGCCGCGGCGCCGCGGTCAGTGAATACAAGGTCGATCTCGGCACGCCGCGCAATCCCGGCGAGCGCCTGGTTGATCTTTACGTGGCTCCCTTGCCCGAGCGACAGGATCACGTCGTGGTGATGCTGCAAGAGCGCACGATCGCCGACAAGATGGACCGCCAACTCACCCACCGCGGCGCCGCGCGTTCCGTCATTGCGCTCGCGGCCATGCTCGCGCACGAGATCAAAAACCCGCTGTCAGGCATCCGCGGGGCCGCCCAGTTGTTGGAACAGTCGGTCGGCGACGATGATCGCAGCCTGACAACGTTGATCTGCGATGAAGCCGACCGCATTGTGAAACTCGTCGACCGCATGGAAGTATTCGCCGACGAACGGCCGATCGAGCGCGAACCCGTCAACATCCACGCGGTGTTCGAGCACGTGAAGCGCCTCACCCAATCGGGCGTGGCGCGGCACATCAAGTTCACGGAGGACTACGACCCCTCGCTACCACCCGTGCTCGGCAATCGTGATCAGCTCATCCAAGTTTTTCTCAATCTCGTGAAGAACGCTGCCGAAGCAATCGGTGACAACGCGACCGACGGCGAAATTGGACTGTCGACCGCCTTTCGACCGGGCGTGCGCCTGGCACTCCCCGGCAGCAAGACGCGCGTATCGCTACCGCTCGAATTCTGCGTGAAGGACAATGGCCCGGGTGTGCCTGAAGATCTGCTGCCCCATCTGTTCGACCCGTTCGTGACGACGAAATCTACCGGATCTGGCCTCGGCTTGGCGCTGGTGTCGAAAATTGTCGGCGACCATGGCGGAATCATCGAATGCGAGTCGCAACCGCGACGCACCATCTTTCGTGTGCTTATGCCCATGTTCTTGGGTAACGACGCCGAGCCGGGCGACGCTGCCTGAAGAGGATACAATGCCTGCTGGAAATATTTTGGTTGCGGACGACGACGCAGCTATCCGCACCGTGCTCAACCAAGCGCTGTCGCGTGCAGGTTACGAAGTCCGCTCGACCAGCAATGCCGCGACGCTGTGGCGCTGGGTCAGCCAAGGGGAGGGCGACCTCGTCATCACCGACGTAGTGATGCCGGACGAGAACGCCTTCGACCTCCTGCCGCGCATCAAAAAGGTGCGGCCGGAGCTTCCGGTCATCATCATGAGCGCGCAGAACACGTTCATGACCGCCGTGCGCGCCTCCGAGCGCGGCGCCTACGAATATTTGCCGAAGCCGTTCGATCTCAAGGAACTCATCTGCATCGTCGGCCGGGCGCTGGCCGAGCCAAAAGAACGGACAGGGCCGGCCGCGAAGCCGGACGACCTCGACTCTATTCCCCTGGTCGGCCGCTCGCCGGCGATGCAGGAGATCTATCGCGTTCTCGCTCGACTGATGCAGACCGATCTCACCGTGATGATTTCGGGGGAGTCGGGCACGGGCAAGGAACTCGTCGCCCGCGCGCTGCATGACTACGGCAAACGCCGTAGCGGCCCGTTCGTGGCGATCAACATGGCCGCGATCCCGCGCGATCTCATCGAGTCCGAGTTGTTCGGCCACGAGAAGGGTGCGTTCACGGGTGCCAATACGCGCAGCTCCGGTCGCTTTGAGCAGGCGGAGGGCGGCACGCTGTTCCTCGACGAAATTGGCGACATGCCGATGGAAGCGCAGACGCGACTTCTACGCGTGCTGCAGCAAGGCGAATACACCACGGTAGGCGGCCGCACCCCTATCAAAGCCGACGTGCGGATCATCGCAGCCACAAATAAAGATCTACGGATTCTGATCCAACAGGGGCTGTTCCGTGAGGATCTATTCTTCCGGCTCAACGTCGTGCCGCTGCGCTTGCCGCCACTGCGCGAGCGCATCGAGGATGTGCCCGATTTGATCCGGCACTTCTTCGCCCAGGTGGAGCGGGAAGGGCTGCCGCCCAAACAGCTCGATCAGGCTGCGCTTGAACGGCTCAAGCGCCATCGCTGGCCCGGTAATGTGCGCGAGCTGGAAAACCTCGCGCGGCGGCTCTCCGCGCTCTACCCACAGGAAACCATCGCAGCGGCCGTGATCGACGCGGAACTATCGCAGCCCGCCATGACGTCCGACGTCGACGGCCCGCGCACGGAGGAGCAGGGCCTCTCAGTCGCCGTCGAACGCCACCTGGCCTCCTACTTTGCGAGCTTTGGTGACGCGTTGCCGCCGCCCGGTCTCTATCACCGCGTTCTACGCGAGATCGAGCATCCGCTCCTGTCGGTGACGCTCGCGGCCACGCGCGGCAATCAGATCCGCGCCGCGGATCTCCTCGGGGTCAACCGCAACACGCTGCGCAAGAAAATCCGCGACCTCGATATCCAGGTCTTCCGTAGCAGCGGCTGAGCCGTCCCTAGCGGTGGTGCCGATCGGCCACAGCGCGCTTGCACGCGCCCCGGAATTGTCGCAATTCGGCAACATTGTTGTATAAAAACATCAGTTTACAAGCCCATCGACCACGTGGGGGGCGCCTAGAGGGGCGTATTTTCACGCGCTGTTCGGGTTCCCGTTTGGGACGAAATGAGTCGATGACCAGCGTCGGCCAAACCGCCACTACCGAACTGATGAGTGCTGCCGCCGCGCCAACGTCGGGAGCGATCCGGCGGGCGCTTGGCGTTGCCGCCGTCGCCCTTGCGTTGTTCTCAGCGCTGGTGACCTTCGTCGTGCTTGCCGGCCTCACGCCCATTGCACCGACGCATGAGGTCGTCGTTACCCTATTACTCGCAAACGCGGTCACGGTCTTTCTTTTGGTCCTCGTGATAGGACGCGAGGTGTGGGGCATCGTGCAGGCGAGGCGGCGCGGGCGCGCCGCGGCACGGCTGCACGTGCGCATCGTCGCCTTGTTTTCCATCATCGCCGCGGTTCCTGCGATTGCGGTCGCCGTGGTGGCGAGTGTGACGCTCGACCGCGGCCTCGACCGGCTCTTTTCTCAGCAAACGCGCTCGCTCATCGAGAACTCGCTGATCGTCGCCGATGCGTACGTGCGCGAACACGTCCAGTTCGTGCGCGCCGATAGCATAGCGATCGCAATTGAACTCGCCCGCGCGAAGCCGCTGTTCGACCAGTCGCGCGAGCAGTTTCATCAATTTCTTGCAGTTCAGGCCTCGATCCGCGGCTTGCCGGCAGTCATGCTGCTCGACAAAGACCTCAATGTCGTCGATCAAGTCGATGCACGGACAAGTGACGCCTTCGTCAAACCGTCGCCCGAGGTATTGGCCGCCGTCAACGACGCCGAACCGCAAGTGGCGATGTTTCTGGACGAGAACTACGTTGCTGCCATCATCAAACTGCGCGGCTACAACGACGTCTATCTTTATATTGCTCGCCTGCTCGATCCGCGCGTGCTCGCGCAGTTACGGGCGACGCAGGCCAGCGTCGCTCAATATGCCGATCTTTCCGCGCGCCGGGTCGGCATTCAGATCGCGTTTGCGCTCATGTATACGGTGATTGCGCTCATCGTCCTCTTGTCCGCGGTCTGGATCGGTCTCAACTTCGCCAATTACCTGGTGGCCCCAATCCGGCGGCTGATCGGCGCGGCTCAAGTTGTCTCGACCGGCAACCTTTATGTTCAAGTACCGACCCGGCGCTCGGAAGGCGACCTTGCCCAACTGGGCGAGACCTTCAATAAGATGACGCAGGAATTGCGGACGCAGCGGGACGATATCGTGCGTGCCCGCGACCTGATCGACAGCCGCCGTCGCTTCACGGAAGCCGTCTTGGCAGGCGCCAGCGCCGGTGTGATCGGCATTGATGCCGAAAACTGCATCACCATCATGAATCGATCCGCGGAGCGGCTGATCGGACGTACCGAAGCGGAGGTGCTTGGCCAGCCGCTCGCCGAGATCGTTCCGGAACTTGCCGGCATGCTTGCGGCAGCACGCTCCGGTGTCCAGCGGCTCCTTCAGAGTCAGGTGACGATCAACCACAATGGCCGCGAGCGCAATCTTTCCGTGCGGGTGACCAGCGAGCAATCGGGTGCGGCCGAGGGCGGCTACGTGGTGACGCTTGACGACATCACAGAGCTCGTTACCGCGCAACGTACTTCCGCCTGGGCCGATGTCGCACGCCGCATCGCCCACGAAATCAAGAATCCGCTCACGCCGATCCAGCTCTCCGCCGAGCGTCTGCGCCGGAAATACGGCGGCGTGATCACGGAAGATGGTGGTGTCTTCCAGCAATGCACCGATACCATCGTTCGCCAAGTCGACGACATCAAACGCATGGTCGACGAGTTCTCTCGCTTCGCTCGCATGCCGAAGTCGGTGATGACGGCCGAGGACGTCGCCGACACTGTGCGGCAGGTGGTTTTTCTGCAGCGGGTCGCCAACGCGGACATTGATATCCAGCTTGACATCGCGCAGGAGCCGATGCCGGCGAAGTTCGACCGCCGGCTCATTTCGCAGGCGCTCACCAACATCATCAAGAACGCCACGGAGGCCATCAGCGCGGTGCCCCCGGGCGAGTTGGGACGCGGGCGAATACGCATCTGGGCCGGCCGCGAAGGCAACGACATCGTGATCGACGTGATCGACAACGGCGTCGGATTGCCGAACGAGAATCGCAGTCGACTACTCGAACCCTATGTCACCACGCGTGACAAGGGCACCGGCCTTGGTCTCGCGATCGTGGGCCGGATCCTGGAGGAGCACGGCGGACGCATCGAGCTCGGCGATGCCGCCGATAAGATTCCCGGCCAGCGTGGGGCCTGGCTGCGGCTGCGCTTTGCCGCGGAAACTGCGAGCTCGAACGAGGCGGAAGGCGCGCCTCAAACTCAAACCCCCCAACTTGCGACGAACGCTTAAGCCATGGCCGATGACATCCTGATTGTCGACGACGAAGCAGATATCCGGGAACTGGTTTCCGGTATCCTGCAGGACGAGGGCTATATCACGCGCTCGGCGCGCGACAGCGATGACGCGCTGGCGCACGTTGCGAGCCGACGGCCGAGCCTGGTGTATCTCGACATTTGGCTGCAAGGCAGCCGGCTCGATGGCCTGCAACTGCTCGATGCGATGAAAGCGCAGCATCCCGAATTACCGATCGTGATGATTTCGGGGCACGGCAACATCGAAACCGCGGTCGCGGCGATCAAGCAGGGCGCCTACGACTTCATCGAAAAGCCGTTCAAGGCGGACCGGCTGGTTCTGGTCACCCAGCGCGCGCTCGAGACCTCGCGACTCAAACGCGAGGTCAAGGCGCTTAAGCAGTTGGCGCCATCGACGCTGGTCGGCAAGTCGTCATCCATGAACCAGCTGCGCCAGACCATCGAAAAAATTTCGCCGACCAATAGTCGCATTCTAATCGTCGGCCCGGCGGGCGCCGGCAAGGAGCTCGCCGCACGCGCCATCCACGGCCAATCTGCCCGCACCAACGGACCCTTCATCGTGATCAATGCGGCGGCGATGATGCCGGAGCGGATGGAAGTTGAGTTGTTCGGCGTCGAGCAGCCGACGAACGGGGGAGGGCGCAAAGTCGGCGCTCTCGAGGAGTCGCATGGCGGCACGTTGTTCATTGACGAGATCGCCGACATGCCGCGTGAGACACAGAATAAAATCTTGCGGGTCCTGGTCGAGCAGACGTTCCAGCGCGTCGGCGGCACTCAGAAAGTACAGGTCGACGTGCGCATCATTTCGTCGACCGGCCGCAACATCGAAGCTGAGATCGCCGCGGGCAAGTTCCGCGAAGATCTCTATCATCGCCTTTCCGTGGTGCCCATTCGCGTTCCGCCGCTGGCCGAGCGCCGCGAGGATATTCCAAGCCTCATCGAATATTTCATGCATCAGATCTCCCAGGCGACAGGCCTGCCCAAGCGGCTGATCGGCGAGGATGCGATGGCCGTGCTGCAGTCGCACGACTGGCCCGGCAATGTGCGCCAGCTGCGCAACAACGTGGAGCGGCTCATGATTCTCGCTGGTGGCGATCCGGAGGCGGTGATCAACGCCGACATGTTGCCGCCGGACGTTGGTTCCATGGTCCCCTCGATGCCCGGCGGCGACGGCGGTGAACACCTGATGGGATTGCCTTTGCGCGACGCGCGCGAGGTATTCGAACGCGAATATTTGGTCGCCCAGATCAGCCGCTTCGGCGGCAATATTTCCCGCACCGCCGAGTTCGTCGGCATGGAGCGCTCGGCGCTGCATCGCAAGCTCAAGGCGCTCGGGATCGACTGACCGCCGATGTCGCGCATTGCCTATGTGAACGGCCGCTACCTGCCTCACCGCGCGGCTGCCGTCCATGTCGAGGACCGCGGCTACCAGTTCTCCGATGGCGTCTATGAAGTCTGCGAGGTAAGGGGCGCACGCGTGATCGATCAGCGGCGCCACTTGGCGCGGCTCAGACGCTCGCTTGATGAGCTTCGCATCGACATGCCCATGTCGGAGGCCGCGCTTGCGATCGTGCTGCGCGAGTGCATGCGGCGGAACCGGGTCAGCGACGGGATCATCTATCTGCAGATCACCCGCGGTGTAGCGCGCCGCGACCACGGTTTCCCGCCGACTGGCACTCGCCCCAGCGTCGTGGTCACCGCGCACAGCCTCGACGCCCTTGCGAACGAGCGAACCGCGGCCGAAGGATTGGCCGTCATCACCGTGCCCGACAACCGTTGGCAACGCGTCGACATCAAATCGATTTCGCTGCTGCCCAACGTTCTGGCGAAACAGGCGGCGCGTGAGCGGGGAGCCAAAGAGGCGTGGTTCGTCGATCGCAACGGACACGTCACCGAGGGCTCATCGAGTAATGCGTGGATCGTCACGCGAGACGGAAAGGTTGTGACACGGCCGGCTGATAATGGAATTCTGCGGGGCATTACACGGACCGTGCTGATCGACGTGATCAGAGCCCAGGGCCTGGAGCTTGAGGAGCGCCCCTTTACTGTCGAGGAAGCCTATGGCGCCCGCGAGGCCTTCCTGACCTCCGCCAGCCAGATCGTCATGCCAGTTATTCGCATCGACGAGCGTCCGGTCGGCAATGGGGCACCCGGATTGATTGCAACCGCATTGCGCGCGGAATTTCACAGCTATGCCGAGACGAGCTGACGGACGCATCGCCGGCCGCGTGCCCCAACTTATGCTTGCGCCGCCCGCGGCCGTGGCTTGTAATGGTGGGGTCCGGGTCCTGTTGAGCGTACGCGTACAAATGGGCACAGCGACTTGGCAATAAGTCTCGCGGGAAGGGGCCCGCGAGCAATAAAATGGAACGACGACAATGGCGGCAGACCGCTCACAAAATCTGCAAGATACGTTCCTCAACCATGTTCGGAAGAACAAGACCCCACTCACGATCTTCCTGGTGAACGGGGTGAAGCTGCAGGGCGTGGTCACCTGGTTCGATAACTTCTGCGTGCTGCTGCGACGCGACGGGCATTCGCAACTCGTCTATAAGCATGCTATCTCGACCATCATGCCTGGGCATCCGATCCAGCTGTTCGAGGGCACCGAGGAGGTGCCCGCCGCGGAAAAGGTTTGATTGGAACCGCGTCGGTTCGATAGCCGCAGTGACCGACTGAGCCAGCCGCAAGGCCGGGAGACCGGCCGCGCGCTGGTGATCGAGCCGCACCTGCGTTCCCGGGCAATGGCGGGCGGCATTGCGCGCGGCAAAGCCTCGAGCCGCTCGGCCGACGCGAGGCTCGAGGAAGCCATGGGGCTCGCCCGTGCCATCGACCTCAACGTGGTCTCCTCAGGCATCGTACCGCTCGGCGCTATTCGCCCTGCGACCTTCATCGGCAAGGGCAAGGTGGAAGAGTTTGCCGGGCTCATCAAAGCCGATGACGCCGGGATCGTAGTCATGGATTGCGCGCTCTCGCCGGTTCAGCAGCGCAATCTCGAAAAGGTCTGGGGTGCCAAGGTGCTCGATCGCACCGGATTGATCTTGGAGATCTTCGGTCGGCGCGCCCGCACCCGCGAGGGCGCGCTGCAGGTCGAGCTTGCGCATCTGACCTACCATAAGAGCCGGCTCGTGCGCTCCTGGACACATCTCGAACGCCAACGTGGTGGCTTCGGCTTTCTCGGGGGGCCCGGTGAGACTCAGATCGAGGCCGATCGGCGTATGATTGAAGAGCGCATCGCCCGCATCGAGGTGGAACTCGGCAAAGTTAAGCGGACGCGCAAGCTCCATCGCGACAGTCGCAAGCGCGTGCCGTACCCGATTGCGGCGCTCGTGGGCTACACCAACGCTGGCAAATCAACTCTGTTCAATCGCCTGAGCCAAGCCAGCGTGCTCTCCGCCGACATGCTGTTCGCGACCCTCGACCCGACATTGCGTGCAGTCGAGCTGCCCAAGGGATTGCGCGTCATCTTGTCCGATACTGTCGGTTTCATCTCGGATTTGCCAACCATGCTGGTGGCAGCATTTCGCGCCACGCTCGAAGAGGTCATCGAAGCTGATCTGATTCTCCACGTGCGCGATGTCTCGCACGAGGATACCGAAGCACAATCGCTCGACGTCCAGGAGGTCTTGTCCCAACTAGGTATCACTGGACGAGGTGAGGGACGGCTGTTCGAGGTTTGGAACAAGATCGACCTTCTCGACAGCGGAGCGCGCTTGCGGGTGCGCAATCAGGCCGAACGCCAGGGGGGCACGGGACGCCCAGTACTCGTCTCAGCCCGAAGCGGGGAGGGGCTTAATCGCCTCGCGGCGGAAATCGAGCGGCGGCTCGCGGCAGACCGTATCACGCTCGAATTCCTTCTCGATGCATCCGACGGCGCAGGTTTGAGCTGGCTCCATCGGCACACTGAGGTGATGAGCAAGGCGCTGCGCGAGGATGGCGCGCTCGCGATCACAGTTCGCGCCGATCCGGCCAATGCACAAAAAGCGCGGGCGAAATTCGCACGAGCGAGCGTACATTCGCATTGACGAGCGCCTCGCGGCTGTAAACAAGCTCAGTACTTCTCGATACCTTTGAGATCGACGATGCGGCTCCACCGCGCCGCGTCTTGCTCGATATGGTCCTGCATCTGCTCGGGCGTGGACGGCATCGGGATGTTGCCGACAATCGCGAGCTTGTCGCGAACATCCGGCAGCTTGAGGATTTCGCCTATCTCCCAATTCAGCCGTTCGACGATGGCCCTCGGCGTTCCGCCGGGCGCGGCAAGGCCAAGCCAAGACATGACCTCGAACCCAGGCAGCGTCTCGGCGATTGCCGGGATATTGGGCTCCAGCACGAAGCGCTTGCGAGACGAGACTGCCAAGCCGCGCAGCGTGCCGCCATTGATTTGTGCAAACGCGATCGTACCGGTCTCGATCATGACGTCCAGCCGCCCGCCCAACAGGTCCTGCACAATTTGGGTGTTGCCGCGGTAGGGAATGCCGCGCAGCGAGGTACCGGCTTCGACATTGATCAATTCGCCGGTCAAATGATGGACGCTGCCGGGCAGGTTCATGCCATAGGTGACGCTGAACGGCGCGGCCTTTGCGCGGGCGATGAGATCAACAAAAGAGGTGATCGGCGAATTCGGTGCGGTCGCGACCACCATAGGATAGCCGGACACCAAGGTGATGAAGGCGAAATCCCTGATGGGATCATAGGGCAATGCTTTGGCAACCGCAGCGCGCGCCGAAAAGGCTCCAGTCAACATCGTCAGCAGATAGCCGTCGGGCTGCGACTTGGCGACGGTATTCCAGGCAGCCACGCCGGTACTCGCCGTATGCTCGACCAACACGGGTTGACCGAGGCGGTCGCCGAGCTTCTCCGCCAGTAGCCGGCTGATGAAATCCGGGCTGCCGCCCGGAGGTGTGCCAGTCAAAATTCTGAGTCCACGCGCCGGCCATTGCTCGGCCTCGGCCGGCAGAACCAATACTGCGGCCAGTGCTACGGCAAGGAGGCGGGAAATCATTCGCATGCGAGGGATCGTTGCTGGCTAGCTCCGACTTGCTCGACAGTTCGGCTTAAATGTTAACACTGTGGCCAATCGCGAGCACCGCCGCCACAAACAATGGCCGGAGATCGTTACCGTAAGGCGTTGGAACGTGGCCGTCCTTCGGCAGCCTTCGCCTCGTTCCAGAGCTCGTCCATCTCCTCGAGCGTTGCCGCTTGCGGGGTTTTGCCGCGGTCCGCAAGCGCCCGTTCTATCATAGCGAAGCGGCGCTCGAACTTACGATTTGTGGCACGCAGCATCGCTTCGGGATCCACATCGAGATGACGGGCCAGATTGACCACCGCGAAAAGGAGATCGCCGACCTCGGTGGCTGCGGTCCCACGATTACCCGCGGCAAGCTCGCGCTCGATTTCGTCTGCCTCCTCGCGGATCTTGGCCAGTACCGCGAGGGGGTCGTTCCAATCGAATCCGACCTTGCCAGCTTTGGCCTGTAATTTGAGCGCACGGGTGAGGGCAGGGAGCGCGGCTGGAATGCCGGCGAACGCGGTCGCGGCGACCTCGCCGGTCAACTTCGTAGCCTTCTGCGCCCGTTCCGCCGCCTTGATGCGCTCCCACATCCCTTCAACTGCCTTCGGCGTGAGACCGCGCGTCTCGCCGAACACGTGCGGGTGGCGCCGCACCAGCTTGGCGGTGAGACTTTCGACCACATCAGCAAAGTCGAATGCGCCTTGCTCCTGCGCCATCCGGGCATGGAAAACGACCTGGAGCAGGAGATCGCCGAGTTCATCACGCAGGTCGTCGAGATCACCTCGCGCGATGGCGTCGGCGACTTCATAAGCCTCCTCGATGGTATAGGGGGCGATCGTCTCGAATGTCTGCTCCAGGTCCCAGGGGCACCCCGTGCCGGGCGCGCGCAGCGCCGCCATGATCTCGAGCAGCCGCGTAATATCGCGCGAAGGGGTCATGACGGAGACGCTGAGCCTCAGCCCTCAGTGGCCGGACCGCTCGGCCTGGCGACTCGCCTCGAACAGAAACCAGCAGCGCTTTTCCGCTTCATCGATGAACACCTCGAGGAAGCTCGCGGTTGCCACGTCGTTGTGCTCGTCGGCGAGGTCGTGGGCGGCGCGCATATGCTGGATCTGCGCCTTGTTGTCGTTCATCAGCTCGAGCAGCATGTCGATCGCGGCTACGTAGCTCTTGTCGTTATCCTTGATCCGTTGCAGCTTGCCGATGTGACCGATCGACCGGATGGTGGTGCCCCCGATCCTGCGCACCCGTTCGGCTAGGATGTCGATGCTGCTTTCCAATTGGCCGGCCTGCTCGTCGAGCAGAAGGTGGTAGTCGCGGAAATGTGGCCCGCTCACGTGCCAGTGAAAGTTCTTAGTCTTCACATAGAGGGCGAAGGTATCGGCAAGCAGCGTGTTGAGCGCGGCGGATACCTGACGAACGGCCTCGGACGAAAGGTCGGTTGGCGTATCAAGCCGGGCGGTGCGCGGCTCAAGCTTTCTTACTTTGCTGGTCACGGGGTTACCTCGTAGTTGGGAAGGGAATTGAATAGTAGAACGGCGGGGCAGAAGGCAGCGTGATATTCGATAGAGCCAGATATTCGCCGCTCGAGAGCCTCTTAGGCGGCCATTCGCATAAGAGATATTATGGAATATATTTTCTACTCGAAGATCGGGCCGCAGTGCATTGAAAAATAGGCCAATTCACGCATGCGGCTGCATTCCGTTCACGCGAGCACGGCATCCGGCATAACAAGCTTGAGCCCGTCGAAGGCTGGCTCCACATGGGGCGGCAGCTTGCTCCGCAGTTCAGCGTAGTCCAGGTCGGCATGTAGATTCGTCAGGATCGCGCGGCCGGGCTTGATCCGCGCGATCCAGGCGAGCGCATCGTCAACGCTGAAATGGCTGGGGTGCGGCCGGTAGCGCAATGCATCCACGATCCACACGTCGATTCCCGCAAGCGCCGCGACGCTGACCTCCGGCAGCCCGCTGAGGTCGCAGGAATACGCGAGCCGCCCGAAACGGAAGCCCAAGGAGGAAATCTCGCCATGCTCCTGGAAGACCGGCAGCGCCGTGATAGAGCCGCCCTCGCCATCCACGGTGATGGACACGCCCGGCTGCAATCGGTGCTCAGTCACGATCGGCGGGTATTCACTGCCGGCAGGTGCTTCGAAACAATAGCCGAAGCGGGCGCGCATCGCTTTAGACGTTGGCTCGTCCAAATAGACGTCGACCCGCCGGCGGCGATGGATAAAGAGCCCACGCAGGTCGTCGATGCCGTGGGTATGGTCGGCGTGCTCGTGGGTGAAGAGCACCGCGTCGAGCCAATTCACGTCCGCGTCGAGGAGTTGCTCGCGTAAATCCGGAGAGGTGTCGATCAGGACCCTGGTAACGCCCAGGCCATTGCGCCGTTCAACCAAGAGCGACGTGCGCCGGCGGCGGTTCCTGGGATTATTCGGATTACAGGCGCCCCAGCCGAGCGCCGGACGCGGAACGCCGCCCGAGGAGCCCGACCCGAGGATCGTGAAACTCGCCGCCATGTCGCACGCGTCAAGCTCGTGCAGGCCGCTCGTCCGCGCCGGCCGTCTGCGGCGGGACTTTTCGGAACAGACGAAAAAAGTTCTCGCTCGTCTGCCGAGCAATCGCGTCCAGCGATATGCCGCGCGCTTCAGCCATAACAAGCGCCGTCTCAATCACATAGGCCGGCTCATTGCGCTCTCCCCGATACCGGCCGGGAGCCAAATAGGGGGCATCGGTCTCGAGCAAGATGCGCTCCGCCGGAAGGCTTTGCGCAATCGCGCGAAGCTCATCCGATTTTTTGAAGGTCACAATCCCCGTGAAAGATACGAAGAGACCGAGCGCGATCGCCCGCCGCGCGAGATCGCGACCGCCTGTGAAGCAGTGCAGCACGGCGGGGAAAGCTCCCCTCCCCGTTTCCTCCTCCAATATGCGTGCCATATCCTCGTCCGCCTCACGTGAGTGGATGACGAGCGGCAGTCCGGTCGCCCGCGCCACCGCTATGTGGTTGCGCAAGCCTTGTTCCTGTGCCGCCTGCGGACTACGTTGATAGTGATAGTCAAGACCGGCCTCGCCGATTGCCACCACCTTGGGATGACGGGTCATGCCGATCAGCTCATCGACCGTGATGTCGAGCTCCTCATGCGCATAATGCGGATGCGTGCCGACCGAGCAATACACGTCGGCAAAACTTTCGGCGATGCCCAGCACCTCGGCGTGCCGTCTCACGCGCGTCGAGATGGTAACGATACGCGCAATACCGACCGCCCGCGCGCGCTCAACCAGGTCATCGAGTTCGCCGGCAAAATCGGGAAAGTCGAGGTGACAGTGGCTGTCGACCAACGTCAAGCCCGGCGACAAATGCTGATTTTCTGCGTTGTTCGGTGGCATGTGCTGGGCAATGGAGCGTCTAGGTACTCACTAGGTACTCGCGGCGCATCGTTTGGGGAGGACTGGTGGCCCCTACCCTGTCCGTCTGCCTATCAGACGTCCTGATTGAATTCGAGGTATCGGAGGAGGAACCGACCTCTGCGATAGTGGCACCTCGAGACCGCCGCACGTCGCGGGTTTTCCTCATTAGGAGTATTCTGACCGCTCGAGCCCGCGGAGGGAGAGCATGGCGGAACGCCGCTTCGTGCTCGTCGACTTCACGCACATGAGCAGCGCTAGGTGTCTGCGTGTCTATGAGGCGGGCGAGACGTACAGTATGCCACGAGCGGTGGCCCATGCCGCTGCAAAGCGTGGACTGGTAGCCAAACAACGGCCCTCTGATTGGACGCCCCCGAGCATCGCGAGATCACCAGAAGCATTGACCGA
>DATFQX010000470.1:0-11284 GCA_035263865.1 Xanthobacteraceae bacterium | reverse complement strand
GGCCAGAAACGGAACATAAGCTGTAAAACTGCCTGTAAAACTTTCGGCTGAAATTCAGCTAAGTAATGGAGCGGGCGAAGGGAATCGAACCCTCGACATACAGCTTGGGAAGCTGTCGTTCTACCACTGAACTACGCCCGCGCTAGGGGAGCCCCGAACCCGCAAGATAACGCGAATGGGTGGCCGGGAAAAGCCGCGCTTTGCGGTTGCCGCGCGCGTGCTTTACGATTGCCGGGCGGGCGATCTCGGCGCAGCAGCCGCGGTCGCAGCGTTTGCGCGACGGTGGCGCGGATAGAACCGGGAGGCGAAAGATTGCGCAATCGCTTGCGCTGGTGCTCGGTCTTATGCGCCGTGCTCGGCGCCGCGGCTGTCGCGCAGGCGCAGGGCCGATCCGCCTATCCCGACCGGCCGGTCCGCCTGGTCGTAGCATTTCCGCCCGGCGGCGCAACCGACACCTTTGCCCGCCAGATCACGCAAGAGCTGGGCGAGGCGCTGGGTCAGTCGGTTGTCATCGAGAACAAACCGGGCGCCGGCGGCACCATCGCCTGGAACTATGTCGCGGCTTCGGAGCCGGATGGCTATACGCTCCTGATGGCGGAGAACGCACTCGGCATCAGCCAAGCTCTCTACAAGAAAACCGCGTTCGATCCGGTCAAGGACTATGATGCGATCGCGGCGGCCGCCACCTCGCCGCTGGTTCTGGCGGTTGCGAACAACGTGCCGGCCAACTCGGTCGCCGAGCTCATCGCGTATTCGCGCGCGTTGCCGCAGAAGATGAATTATGCCTCGGCCGGCATCGGCAGCGTCTCGCATTTGACCTTCGAAGTGATCAAAGCGGCGACGGGAATGGAGGCGGTTCACGTGCCCTATAAGGGCGGCGGGCCCGCCATGAACGATGTGATTGCCGGGCACGTGGCGCTCAACATGGCTTCGATTCAGGTCGCCAAGGGCTTGGTCGAAACGGGCAAGATCAAGGGACTCGCGGTGACGAGCGTGGAGCGCTCGCCGGTGCTGCCGAACGTTCCGACGCTCACCGAAGCCGGTGTGACGACCGCGGAGGTGGACTTGCGATTCTGGTTTGGCATCTTCGCGCCCAAGGGCATTGCGAGGACCATCAAGGCCAAGCTGGAAAAAGCGGTTTCCAGCACGCTGTCGAACCCGCTTGTGCGCGAACGGCTGGCCAATCTCGACATCGAGTCCGGCTATGCGCCGGGCACTGTGCTCAAGGCGAAGCTGACGAACGAGATCGCCAACTGGACCAAATTCATCGACGCCCACGGCATCAAGCCGGAATGAGCCGCGCTTCTTGCCGGCAATGCCCGCCCGCCGCTCGCGATTAACGCGCTGTTTACGTCCTTGCGGAAAACGACTCGCGCGGCGCCTGCGAAAGGACGACAATTTGCGCGGCTCGGCTTCGGTGACTGATTAGGGCACAAGCCCTGGTCTCAGCCCAAGCACCGAGTCGAGCCGCCAATTTTTGTGGGGAGCGGGACAAATGCCACAGCGACAGGCTCAGGCCGGCTGCCCATTCCCGCGCCCACAAATAAAGAGCCCCGCCGAGGCGGGGCGAGATTGACACTCTACGGCGTATTCGGACCACCCTGGGGGACGGGGGAGTCGTGGGGGCGGCCAACTCGCCTTGATCAGGACCCTTCCACACCGCGGGCCGCCGGTATGTGACGGCGATCACATTTTGCTGCATTTCGGGCCCGCCAGTAGGCCCCCGGCTCGAGCGCTTATTCCGGCGACAGTCCCGGCTAATCCCTTAGTGGGGTTCGCAATCCTGCCCCTATTCCAATATATATTTTTGTGGAAGAGCAACTTCTCGACCGCTCTGTGCGTTCTGTTCGTCGGCAAAACCAGGGCGGGAGATGCTGAAATCGCTCAGCCTCATCTGCACGAGCCCCCAATCTGCCATCGCTCTAGATGGATCCGCCACTCGTTTTTCTGCGCTGCAGGACTGGCAAAGCCAAATCAGCTCGGATCTCGAGCATAATAAACGCTACCTCCCGGCGACCAGAACCCGCGGCAAGATCGGCATCGTGAGATACGAGTTGACCATGAACCGCGGCGGGTGGGTGCTTCCAGGAACGCGCATCGTGACCGGTGATCCGGATCTCGGCAGGGTGGCGCTCCTCTTGCTCCAGCAAGCGCAGCCGTTTCCCGCGCCGGCCCATTTCAATCTTCCCGATGCGTCGTTCCGCGTCGTCGTGCCGGTCCGCTTCAACGATATCCCCGCACAAGGACCGGCGGAGGAGCTCGAGAGCCGCAAACTCCTGGAGTGTTACGAGGCCGATCGTCAGGAGCTCGAATATCAGACGCGCAAGGCGGCGCTTCGGGGACTGGCGCCTCCGCGCACGGTGTTTCGCATGCCCGACGGCTGTGCCGAGGCGAAACGTCACGAGTCAGAGCGCCAGCAAACCACTGCGAAGGCGACCGAATAGCTCATCAAAGCCTTTCGTATCGTCCGCCGCCGTGACTAGCTCGATGCGGCGCTAACGCGCTATACGAAGAGCCGTCAGGGACCCCCATCCCTGAAGCCGCCATAACAGCGAAGACGTAAGCCGATGTCCAAAAACATGCTCGACGGCGGTCAGGTGATCGTCGACTATCTCGTGCGCGAAAAGGTGCCTTACGTCTTCGGCCTGTGCGGCCACGGCAATATCGGCTTCCTCGACGCGCTCTACGAACGCGCCGGCGACATCAAGACGGTCTCCGTTCATCACGAGAGCGTCGCCGGTTTCATGGCGGACGTGTACTACCGCGTGTGCGGCAAGCCGACGGCGACCTTTACCTCCTGCGGTCCGGGCTCGGCCAATCTGCCGATCGCGCTCGCCAACTCCTACCTCGATTCCGTTCCGTTTCTGGCGGTGACCGGCAATGTGCCGACCGCCCAATTCAACCGCGGCGCATTCCAGGAACTTTATCGCCAGTACCAGGCGGATTATCCGTCCACGGTGCGCGCCTATTGCAAACGCGTGTTTCAACCCACGCGCGGCGACATGGTCCCGCTTGCAATTCGTCAAGCATGGAAAACGATGGTGACTGGGCGGCCGGGACCGGTCGTGCTCGACGTTCCCTTCGACATTTTCAAGGAAGCGGCCGCGGAGGAAACACCGAAACCGGAAGAGTGGAACGCCAACATTTCCTGCCGCTGCGGCGCCGATCCGGCTGGCGTGAGCAAGGCCGTCGACATGCTGCTTGCGGCGCAACGCCCCGTCATTCTCGTCGGCCAGGGCGTCAAATACGGCGGAGCCGGAGCCGACTTGATGAAGGTCGTGGAGCGGCTGCGCATTCCGGTCGCGTGGTCGGCAAGCGGCACCGGCGCGATCGATTCGCATCATCCACTGGCGCTCGGGCTTGTCGCCCGCAACGGCCCCTATCAGGCCAACCACGCCGCGCGCACCGCAGATGTCTTGCTTGCACTCGGCGTCCGCTTCGATGACCGCACGTCGAGCTCGTGGCTTCCCGGCTATTCATTCACCATTCCACCGACCAAGCTCATCCACGTCGACATCGATCCCGACGAGATCGCCCGCAATTATCCGGTCGCGCTCGGGCTGATGGCCGACGTGCGTACCTTTCTCCAGCAAGTGCTGGCGGAGCTCGATTGCCGTGATGGCGTTGGCGATGCGGCCGCCGCGCGCGCGAAATGGCTCGCCACCATCGATGGATATCGCCGCGAGTGGAACGCATACATCGCGCCGGGCTTCGCCGATGACGCCTCTCCGATCCACCCGCAGCGCGCCGCACACGAGATCGACAAGGTCTTGCCCGACGACGCCATCCTGGTGAGCGACATCGGCGTCCACCACAACTGGCTCATTCAGTTTTGCCATTCACGCCGGCCAGACTCGCTCATTGGGTCGATGGGATTCGGCCCGATGGGATTCGGCGTTGCCGGCGTACTCGGCGCGCAGTTCGCCGCGCCCGAGCGGCCTTGCGTTTCGGTCTGCGGCGACGGCGCCTTTCTCATGCACGCGAGCGTGCTGGGAACCGCCGTCGAATACGATCTGCCGGTGATCTGGGTCGTGTGGAACAACTTCGCCTATGCCTCGATCCGCGGATTGCAGCGCGGCTATCTCGATGGGCGCGAGCTCGCGACCGACTTCCGCCACCCGCGTACCGGCACGCCTTACAATCCCGACTTTGCCGCGATGGCGCGCTCGGCCGGCATCGATGGTGTCAACGTTGACCGCCCGGCCGATCTTTCCGACGCGTTACGAACCGCGCTCGCCGCACGGCGGCCCTATCTGATCAATGCCAATATCGGCGCCGACAAGAATCCTGGCGGCGCGGGCGTGTGGGAGCTTCCCGGACTAGGCCAGAGCCAACCCGCCTTCGGCGGACGTTATAGGCCGCAATAGCTGCCGAGCGGCAGCGACGAACTCGGTCTGCACCCTCTGCCCGCTATGCGGGGGAGGGTTCGGACCGAGTATGCGGCGCAAATTATCTTGAACCACAAACGATCATAGCGCCTCTCCGTAAGCTGGCCCGAGGCGCTTGTTATTTCTTCAGCCCAGCGCCCTCCGCAGCGGCGGCCCATTTGATGGTCTCGCGCGCAATGAACCTGGCAAATTCGTCGGGCGGCCCGCCCAGCGGCTCGAATCCTTGCGCGCGGAGTTTGGCGACGACCTCCTCCGACCCGAGCGCCCCGTTGGCGGCAGCGCTGAGCTTCTCAATCACCGCGCCCGGCGTGCCGGTGGGCGCCACCAAGCCGAACCAGACGCCGGCCTCGAAATCAGGGAGCCCCGCCTCGGCCATGGTCGGCACGTTCGGCGCAACATGTGCGCGCTTGGCCGAGCTCGCGGCGAGTGCCATCAGCCGTCCCGCTTCGACGTGCGGCATGATCGTCGAGGCCACGCCCAGCATCATCGAAACGCGACCGGCCAGGAGATCCGTCACCGCCGGCGGGCTACCCTGGTAGGGCACGTGAACGAGCTTGATACCCGTGCGCACGCTAAGCAGTTCAGTGGAGAGATGCGGCGTGGTGCCGGGCCCGACCGACGCGTAGGTGAGCTCACCCGGCTTGGTTCTCGCCAAGGCGACGAGTTCCTCGACGCTCGACACGCCGAGCGAGGGATGAACCGCGAGAATGAGCGGCAAGACGGTAAGCGGCGTAACCGGAGCGAAATCCTTGGCGAAGTCGAAGCGCAGATTGGGACTGATCGACGCATTGGTGACGTTGGATGACGTGCCTATGAATAGCGTGTAGCCGTCCGCCGGCGCGCGTGCGACGAATTCCGCGGCGAGGCTGCTGCCGGCGCCGGGCCGGGCTTCGACGACCACCTGCTGACCTAACGTGTCGCTCATCGCTGCGCCGATCAGGCGGGCCGTGATGTCGGCCGCCGAACCGGGCGGGAAGCCGATGATCAACCGCATCGGCTGCGAGGGAAAATCGCCCGCATGCTCCTGTGCCACGGCGGCGACCGCGCCCAGCGCGAGGGTCAAGCCCAAAATTGCGATTCGTTGCATGGCAGTCCTTCCCGTCCTTGACGCTCTTATGCCCAGCGAACCCTTGTCACCACATTTGCGTACCCCAACCGGATCGGCGAAACGATCTTACCGCGTGTCGGATAACGATGTCGCCCCAATCTTAAAACCGGAGCGGCTCGCCCGTTTTTCCGGTGTTCAATCGAAAGATATATTGACCTATGTCTAGGCGCTCGGCTCTTGTGGTCGCGGTAGGATGGTTGAGCGAAACCCATCGCGCTATCGCCGCTAGCAATACTGAATCGGTAGGTTTCGCTTCGCTCAACCCACCCTACAAGGCGCGCCCTCGCCGTCGCCTGCACGGCGAGCTGATGGAAGACAAGGGAAAACCCCGCATGAGCGAGCAATTTCAGCGCCGACTGGCTGCAGCCAGGCATCGCGCTGTGGCGGAGAAACAGCGGGCGGAAAAACAGGCGGCGGCTGAGCGGCAGACCCTCGACCAGCTTGCCGGCCTGCAGCGCGCTGCGCTGAGACAGTGGCACAAACGGATATTCCCTCTCATCAAGCAGGTGGTCGAGACAGCCAACAAGGAGTTACGGGGATCCGGCATGCGCCTCATCGTCGCGGAGGATTACGTTCGCGTGATCGCCTTTGCCGATATTTTCGGCGCGCCCGAAGCAAAATGGCGTGACGAAACGCGCGCGCCACGACCCCCATCTGCGGATCAGCGTCGAGGGCGGCGAGATCGCGACGATGACTTTGCACGGCAGCAGCACGTCGACGCCAAAACGGATGTTGCCCGCGAATTTTCAGCTGCCGCAAGTCGAAGATGCGGTCGCTCAATTCGTGGAGGGGATTGTGGGCGCGCAAGCGGCCAAATAGGCCGCCCGTTTCGACGCGGCTCGTTTCGGCAAGCCGCGCTGGCGGCTTCCCTTTAATGGTCGCCGCCGCCGAAGTATCGGCTTGCGTCGCGCAGCAACTGCGCGCGAATGGCAGGATCCGGGTCTGCGCCGAGCACAATGGCGCCCGGCTGGCCGCATGGGGTCCAACAGACCACATTGCCCGGCGGCGTGTTGCGGGGCACCGTACCGGGGGCCCATTGTTCGGTAGAGACGCGCCGTTGCTTATTGGCCTGGCGAGCGTCGGCGGGCGAAGCGATGAAAATTCCGAGACTTGCCGCGGACACAACCAATCCGATCCAGAGTGATCTCGTATTGATCTTCACAAGGAGCATGCGCTTCTCCATCGTTCCCTGCCGCACCCGGTGTCGTCGCCCATATAAACCCGCAGCTCCCGACATAATTCCTTTCGGGCGGTAGAGGAAAACGCTCGTGGAAGGAAGCCGCTGTCACGGCGTTGAGCCACCAGGTGCGGAGGCGCGCGTTCCTTGCTCGCCGCGATGCGCCTCAGGTTCGGAAATGTTTCGACAGCTTCAGTCCCTGTGCCTGGTAATTCGACCCGATGCCTTCGCCGTAGAGCGAGCGCGGTCGCGCCAACATATTCTCGTAGACGAGCCGCCCCACGATCTGCCCATGCTCGAGGATGAAAGGCACTTCGCGCGAGCGCACCTCCAATACGGCGCGTGCGCGGCGACCACCGGCGCCGGCATAGCCGAAGCCGGGATCGAAGAAGCCGGCATAATGTACGCGAAACTCGCCCATCAGCGGGTCGAAGGGCACCATCTCGGCGGCGTAATCGGGCGGGACCTGCACCGCCTTTTTGGACGCGAGGATGTAGAACTCGCCGGGATCTAGAATGAGACTGCGCTCCTTGCGCGAGCGCATCGGCTCCCAAAAGTCGCCGATGTCGTAGCCGGCGCGGCGCTCGACGTCGACGACGCCGGTGTGGCGTTTGGCACGATAGCCGACCAGGCCATCCGGACCAAGTCCCGAGAGGTCGACGCTCACCGCGATGCCTTCGCTCACGTCGGCGTCGCTGTCGTCCACCATGCGCTCGCGCGCGTGCAGCGCGCGCAAGCTTTCGCCGTCGAGCAGCGCATTACCGTGGCGGAAGCGGATCTGCGATAGACGCGAGCCCTCGCGCACCAGGACCGGAAACGTGCGCGGGCTGATCTCGGCGTAGAGCGGCCCGTGATAGCCGGCCGCGATATGGTCGAAGCCGCGGGTCTCGTCGGCAATGACGCGGGTGAAGACATCGAGCCGGCCGGTCGAGCTTTTGGGATTGGCGGCAGCGGCGATGTCGTCGGGAAGCGCGAGGCTTTCGAGTAGCGGCACGATGTAGACGCAACCGGTCTCGAGCACGGCCCCGTCACCGAGCGCAATCTCGTGCAGCTTCAGCTGGTCGATGCGCTCAGCGACCGTCGTGTCCGGACCGGGCAAGAAACTGGCGCGCACGCGGTACGCCACTTCGCCGAGGCGCAGATCGAGACTTGCCGGCTGGATCTGGTCGGGGACGAGATCATAAGCGCGCAGAATGGCGCCGTCGCGGACGAGAACCGCGATCATGTGGTCGGGCAGGATGCCGTTTTGGTCGACTGCTAAGGCGAGCGACACGTCCGCAAAGTTCCCGATGACGCACGTTCGTTGCGCTTGAAGAATGCCAGGCTGCGTACTCGGTGCGCCCCCTCTCCCCATTTGGGGAGAGGGTTGGGGTGAGGGGGTTACAAAACCATCGAGAGACCTTAACCCCTCACCCCATTCCTCTCCCTCAGGGAGAGGGAGCAGGCCGAGTTCGCCGCTCGGCCTACTCCACTTCAACGAGGTGCACTACCCGAAACCCGCCTTGACGGAAAGACATCGGCCGCGCTAGAGGACATTTATCCCGTGGTCATTTGAGCCGGCCGGCTTGCAGCCACGTAAAACAACTCGCTAAAAGGCCGGGGACGCGCAAGCACCCGGCGGAGTTTTTCCGGCCGGGATTTTTGTTGGGCATAGGAGAGCCTGATGTCCGCGTCCGCCAAGCGAAGCTACCGCCCCGAGACCGAACTCGTACATGCCGGCGCCCTGCGCTCGCAATTCGGCGAAACGTCGGAGGCGCTATTTCTCACCCAAGGCTATGTCTACGAGACCGCCTTGAGCGCGGAGAAGCGCTTCAAGAACGAAGAACCGGGCTATCAGTACTCCCGCTTCTCCAATCCCACCGTGACCATGTTCGAGCAGCGCATGGCGGCGCTCGAAGGCGCGCAGGCGGCGCGCGCGACCGCGACGGGGATGGCGGCGGTCACCACCGCGCTGATGGGCCAACTTCGCGCGGGCGATCATATCGTCTCGTCGAAAGCGGTGTTCGGGTCCTGCCTTTACGTGGTCGAGGAGCACCTGCCGCGCTATGGCGTCGCCTCGACGCTGGTCGACGGCACCGATCTTGATCAGTGGCGCAAGGCGGTGCGGCCGAATACGAAAACCTTTTTCCTCGAGACGCCCACCAACCCGGCCCTGGAGGTCCTCGACATCAAGGCGATCGCCGATATTGCCCATGCGGCGGGCGCGACGCTGGTCGTCGACAACGTGTTCTCGACCCCGCTCTACCAGCAGCCGCTCGAGCTCGGGGCCGACTGCGTGGTCTATTCCGCGACCAAACACATCGACGGCCAAGGCCGCTGCCTCGGTGGCGTCATCCTCGCCTCGGAAAAATTCATTGCGGACCACGTGGCGACTTTGATCCGCCAGACCGGCCCGTCGTTGTCGCCGTTCAACGCATGGGTGCTGCTGAAGGGGCTCGAGACGCTGCCCGTGCGCGTGCGCCAGCAGACCGACACGGCGGCGACCATCGCGGTCACGCTGGCTGAGCACCCGAAGATCTCGCGCCTGATCTATCCCGGCCGACCGGACCATCCACAGGCTGAGATCGTGCGCCGCCAGATGCGTGCGGGCTCAACGCTTGTAGCCTTCGAGATCGAAGGCGGCAAGGCCGCCGCATTTCGCTTCCAGGACGCGCTCAAGCTTGTGCGCATCAGCAACAATCTCGGCGATGCCAAGAGCTTGATCACCCATCCGGCCACCACGACCCACCAGCGCCTTACGCCGGCCGCGCGCGCCGAGCTCGGCATCAGTGACGGGCTGGTGCGGCTCTCATGCGGGCTGGAGCATCCGGACGATTTGGTCGACGATTTGTTGACAGCGCTGAAGGCGGCGTAGCGCTTTGTTATCCGGCTCCGCATGCGCGCCTCAAGGTGGCGCGCACGCGGTCGGGACAAAGCGCCGCCGCAACGCCCTCGCGGTGATTACCGCATCGCCTGCATCCCAACCGCGGTGGCGGTGGGCCGCGTTGCGGCCTCGGCGATCGCAATGCCCAGCGCCTTGGCGAGGCAGGCGTAGCTCCAATCGTTCATGTGCAGCCCGTCCGACGACACGAAGGTGTCGAACGGCAGGTGCTCGGTCTCGTACCAGCGCCGCATCAACTCGAAGCGGTGAAAGAGACCGACATGCTCCGTCTTCGCCGCGGTAGCGATCAGCGCGACCATCTCGGCGACGTGCGGCTTAGCGAGGACGCGCGGCGCGTATTGCGGATCGATCAAGATGACCTCGGTGCCAGCCGCTTTGAGACGCGCGAGCCCCTCGCGCAGAAGCGAGGCGTGCGGAGGCACAGCTCTATCCCGCAGCAGCGAATTCGTGCCGAGCTGCCACAGCACCAGATCGGGTTTTTCGGTAATGACGGCGCTGTCGAGACGCGCGAGCATCCCCGCGATTTCGTCGCCATTGATTCCACGGTTGAGCACCGTGATGTCGTGTCCCGGAAAGCGGGGGGCAAGATCCTCCGCCAAGCGGCTCGGATAAGAGGCGGACGAGGTGCTTGCGCCGGCGCCGTAGGTGGATGAGGAGCCGAGCGCCACGATTTTGATCGGCTTGCCGCTGGCGAGGAGTCTGCCGATCCGCGGCAACGGGCGATCGAAGCGCACTTGCTCGAGGGTGGGCGCGCATGCGGCGCCCCGCGCGATCGCGCCGGCGGATGGCAGCGCGGCGGGAGCAGCGACAGGCGTCTGTGCCCGCGCCGGAAGCAACGCAATTAGTGCCCCCGTCGCAACGGCCCCGAGCAGGGCCCCACGACCCAAAAAGACCTGACAATGCATGCTGTAAGTTTCGTCCCTCTGGAGGTTTTTTCCCTCGTTTGACGCCTGTTTATTGCGCCGCCTTCGACTCGGGATGCAAATGGGCGGCATCGATAATCATAGAGGCAATGCCCCGGCCGATGCAATCGTGCACGCGCTGGGCCAGCACATTATCCTTTCCGGCGGCGTAGAGATCAAACGCGCCGGTATCGGACCAATGCCGCATAATGGCCAGCCGGTCAAACAGCGGAATCTCGTGCTGCTGCGCCACCACCCGCATGTTGTCCGCGTACGGGCCGAGCGGAACCATGATGTCGGTGCGGGGACTGTATTGCATGTTCATCAAAATGACGTCGGCGCCGCCTTTGTGCAGCGTCTCGACCCCTTCCTCGAGCGCCGCCCTGAACTCGTCGGGGTCGACCCTGCGGATGGCATCGAGCGTTCCGGTTTGCCAGATCACCAGGTCGGGCTTCTCGTCGTTCACCAATTTTTCCATGCCCTTGGCCAAGTCCTCCGTCGTCATCCGGGTTCTCACGAGGCTGACGACCTTGACCGCGACCGAAGGAAGCTTCGCTTTGAGCGCGGCCTCAAGCCGCGCCGGATAGGCCGAGCGCGGGCCCTCGGGGCCTGCGAGAATAGAGGAACCGGTTCCGACGACGGCGATGGTGAGCTTTTTCTCCTTCTGGACGGCCTCGGCGACATGCTTCAACTCGTTACTTCCAACCAACAAATAGCCGGGGATGTCGCAGGGCTCCGCGGCAATGGCCGCGCCGGCCAGGCTCCATAGGGCCGCAGCCACGGCGGCCAACGTTGCAACGCGCGTCTTCATGCCTCGCCTCCCGCGAG
>DATFQX010000469.1:0-6719 GCA_035263865.1 Xanthobacteraceae bacterium | reverse complement strand
CACACGCCTTCGTCGGACAGTCCGTAAATATGCTTGAGCAAAAAAAGCCCGATCACAAACTGTGTCGCAATTCCAGGCCGGCCACCGTCGCTGTACAGCGGCGCGATCTCGCCGTCGATGAACTCCCAGTCGATCTTGCCCACGAGCTGTACTAGCTCGTGCCTCATGTTGATGTCTGGTCCAGCCGCGCGCGGAACAGATCACCCGCCTTCGGCGAACGGACTGCGATCAAGGTTTCCTCGTTGGCGTGCAAGCTCGGGCACCCGATGGATCAAGTCCCAGTTCAGCCTGCCTGCATTGGGCGCTCAATACAGATGACAGGCAACCTTGTGTCCTGCCGTCGCCTCCTTGATGAGCGGCGCCTCGGCGGCGCAACGGGGCATCGCAAAGGGACAGCGCGGGTGGAAACGGCAGCCGGACGGCGGCGCCAAGGCGCTGGGGACCTCGCCTTTGATCGCGATGCGCTCCCGCTTGTCGTCGGGATGGGACGGCAGGGCCGCGGCTAACAAGGCCTCGGTGTAGGGGTGCAGCGGCTTGGTGCACAGCTCGAGCGCATCGGCCAGTTCGACGACCTGCCCAAGATACATGACCGCGATGCGCCGGCTGATATGCGCCACCGTCGCCAGGTCATGGCCGATGAACAGGTAGCTGACCCCGAGTTTCGTCTGCAATTCTTCGAGCTGGTTCATGATCTGGGCGCGGATCGACACGTCGAGCGCCGAGACCGGCTCGTCGAGCACGATCAACCGCGTCTCGGTGACGAGCGCCCGGGCGATCGCGATGCGCTGGCGCTGCCCGCCGCTGAACTCGTGTGGAAACAGGCGCGCGCCGTCGGGGCGCAGGCCGACCAGTTCGAGCACTTCGGCGACCCGTTCCTGCTGCTGTGAGCGTGGCAGGTCGGTGTGAATCTGCAAGGGCTCGGCGATGATCTCGCCCACCCGCATGCGCGGCGACAGCGAGCTGTAGGGGTCCTGGAAGACGACCTGCACCTCGCGGCGATAGCGCATTAGCTCCGCCGCGGCGAGGCCGGCCACGTCCTTGCCATCGAAGCGGATGACGCCGGCAGTCGGGATTTCCTGCAGCAGGATCAGCTTGGCGGTCGTCGTCTTGCCGCAGCCGGATTCGCCGATGACGCCGAGCGTCTCGCCTGGCTCGACCGTGAAGTCGACGCCGTCCACCGCCTTGACCCAGACGCGCCGCCACGGGAAGACGCCGCTGACGCTCGGGAAATGTTTGGCGAGGCCCTCAGCCTCCAGCAGCGGCGGCATGGGGCGTCCTATCGGCTTGCGGGATACGCGGCGCGGCCCGCCAGCAGCGCGCGCTCCAGCCGTCGGCGACGCGCACGTCGTCGGGCGCGGCGTGGGCACAGTGTGGCAGGGCTTCGGCGCAGCGCGGATGAAAGGCGCACCCCGACGGCAGCGTGGCGAGGTCGGGCGGCTGGCCGGGGATCGCGGACAGCGGCTCCTTGCTGCCGAGCTTCGGCATCGACCTGAGCAACGCCTTGGTGTAGGGGTGCTGTGGCGCGTCGAACAGCTGGCGCACCGTGCCTGCCTCGACGATCCTGCCGGCGTACATGACCGCCAGCCGGTCGCACATCCGGGCGACGATGCCGAGATTGTGCGTCACGAAGATGATCGCGATTCCGGTCTGCTGCTGCAGATCCTTGAGCAGATCGAGATATTGCGCCTGGATGGTGACGTCGAGATTGGTGGTCGGCTCGTCGGCCATGATCAACTTCGGGCCACCCGCCAGCGCGATCGCGCCGACGATGCGCTGCCGCATCCCGCCCGACATCTGATGCGGGTATTCGAGCATGCGGATGGCCGGTGAGGGGATGCGGACCGCGTTGAGCAGTTCGCGCACGCGCTCGCGCAGCGATCGACCGCGCATCGCGTGGTGGTAGTAGGCCGGTTCGGCGACCTGGCGATAGATGCTGAACAGCGGGTTCAGCGAGGCCATCGGATCCTGCAGGATCATCGCAATGCGGGCCCCGCGGATGCGGCGCATCTCGCGCGGCCGCTTGCGTGTCAGCTCCTCGCCCATGAAGGCGATCGAGCCGCCAACGATCCGCGCCGCCGCCGGCAACACGCCGACGATTGATTGGCACGTCGTGGTCTTGCCGCAACCCGATTCGCCGACGATCCCGAGACACTCGCCCTCGTTCAGCGCGAAGCTGACCCGGTCGACCGCCTTGACGACGCGGGCGCCGCCGAAGGTGACGTAGTGCGTCTGAAGCTCTGTGACTTGGAGCACGGAAGCCATGCGGGTCACAGGTTGCGCAGCTGCGGGTCGAGGCGCACCCGCAGCCAGTCGCCGAGCAGCTGCGTCGCCAGCACCACCGTCACGATGCCGAGACCGGGGAAGACTGTGAGCCACCAATCGCCGACCATCAGCATCGAGCGTCCGTCGGCCAGCATCGAACCCCAGGCCGGCTCCGGCGGTGGCACCCCGACACCAAGAAAGGACAGCGACGCCTCGGCAATGATCACGACCCCGATCGTCAGGCTGGCCAGCACCATCGCCGAGTTCATCACGTTGGGCAGCACGTGGCGGCGGATCACGCGCCACCGCGACGCGCCAGCGATCTCGGCCAGCTTGATGAACTCCCGCTCGCGCAGGCTCAACACCTCGCCGCGGATCACTCGGGCGTAGCGCGTCCAGTAAACGGCGCCGAGAATGATCACGATGTTCCACATGCTCGGGCCGACCATGGTCGCGAGGAAAATCGCGAAGACGAGGGCTGGCAAAGCAAGCCAAGCGTCAGTCACGCGCATGATCACCTGGTCAACCCAACCGCCGAGATAGCCGGCCAGGATGCCCAGCGTGGTGCCGATGCTGCCAGCCACGATCGTGCCCACAACGCCGACGATCAGCGACACGCGGGCGCCGAAAATCAGCCGGCTGAGGACGTCGCGCCCCTGGAAATCAGTGCCGAGGAGCGCGGCGGGATTGGCACCCTGCATCCAGAAGGGCGACTCGAAGATCTTGGCGCCGGGGATCGGTTCGGTCGGGTCATAGGGCGCGATCAAGTTCGCGAACACCGCGATCAGCACGAACGGAATGAGGATCGCCAGCGGCAGCAGCGGCAATTCGCGTGTGAGGCGCAGCCACCTCCTTCGTCGATCCGCCACGCTCGGCGGCGCGCCGGCGAGAGCCGCGCGGATTTGTTCCGTGACAAACGCCATCTTGCACCTATAACGCCATCTTGCACCTATTTGGTCAGTCGGATGCGGGGGTCGATATAGGCGTAGAGGATGTCGATCATCAGATTGATGACGACGATCATGATCCCGGCTTCCATGACCACCCCCTGCACGAGCGGGAAGTCGCGCTGAAAGATGCCCTCGTACAGGAGCCGGCCGATGCCCGGCCAGGCGAAGATGACCTCGATGATCACCGCCGCGTTGATCATGATCACCAGATTGACGCCGGCGAGCGTCAGTACCGGGATCAGCGCGTTCTTGAAGGCGTGCAGCACGGTCACGACGTAGCCTGGCAGGCCCTTCAGCCGCGCCAGTTTGATGTATTCGCTGCCCATCACTTCGAGCATGCTCGAGCGCGTCAGCCGCAAGAGCGAGGCGGCGAAATACCAGCCGAGCGCCACCGCCGGCATGATCAGGTGTTGCCAGCCGCCCTGGCCGCTGGTCGGCAACCAGCCGAGCCACACCGAAAAGATCAGGATCATGACCAGCCCCAGCCAGAAGCCCGGGACGGCCAGGCCGAACAGCGCGATGACCTTGCCGGCGCTGTCCCAGACGGTGTTGACCCTGACCGCTGAGATCAGCCCCGCCGGGATTCCGATGACGAAGGAAATCAGCGTTGCCGCGAACGCTAGCTCCAGCGAATTTGGCAGCCGCTGAAAGTACAGCGTGCTGACCGGCATCTCGTAATTGAAGGATTTGCCGAGGTCGCCGCTCGCGATGTTCTTCAGAAAACTGAGATATTGCACCGGCAGCGGCCGGTCGAGCCCCCATTCGGCGCGGATGCGATCCAGATCCTCGGCGGGCGCGCCGGGCTCGGCCATCACCGTCACCGGATCGCCGGTCAGCCTGATCACGGTGAAGATGGTCAGGCTGAGGATGAACAGGGTGACGATGGCGTACAGCGTTCTGCGAATGATGAACCTGCCCATGAAAACCCTCGCTCGTCGCCTTGTTCTAAGTTGGCTCAGGCTTCAGCTCGATGTCCTCCCACGGATAGGCGTAGCCGGTCGTGATCGTCGGAAAAACGTCCTGCCATTTCGCTGCCTTGATCCGAGGCCCATAGGCGTTGACGAAGGCGTGGCGGAACACCGGCACGACATAGTAGTTTTCCAGCATCGTCGTTTGAATTTCATAGGCTAGCTTCTTGCGCTCGGCGACATCGTGCGAGGCTAGGTAGCTGGTGAATTTGTCGTCGAGCTCCTTGACGCAGAAGAAATCCTTCGACTGGAACCCACCGCATTTGAAAAATGCTTCGTACCAGTTGGACCAGGTGCCGCCGATGCGGGTCACGTTGAGGATGATCTGCACGCCCGGCCATTGGCTCAGCCCGCTTTCCATCTTCTTGAGGAAGACGCCGCGCTCCATGATCTGGTTTTTGGTGCGGATGCCGATCGCCTGGAGCTGCGAGACGATGCGCTCGCCGCGGGAATAATAGTTGGGCGTCGCGGTGAGCCAGTCGACATGGAAGCCGTTCGGATACCCAGCCTCGGCCATCAGCTGCTTGGCCTTGGCGACGTCGCGCGGCCATTTCGGCCATTCCATGCCATACTCGACATCGTTGTTGATCCAGTTGCCGTCGACGACCCCCTTCCCGTCGCATTCGGCTTGGTTCATCGCTTCGCGGTCGATCGCGAGGCTGATCGCCTGACGCACCCGCACGTCGTGGAACGGGTTCTTGGGGTCCCGGAAGCCGGGAAACTCGAGCCACCAATTCCCCGAGACCACCGGCGCCAGCGTCAGCTTCGGATTGTTCTTGACGCGGGCAATCAACTCGCCGGGGACGAAATAAATGATGTCGGCCTCGCCGCGCTCGAGCATCGCGATGCGGGTCGCCGCCTCGGGGACGGCCATCATCGTCAACTGCTTGACGTGGACCGGACGGTAGTAGCGGTCGAACGCCTCAAAATCGAGCCGAATGCCGGGCTGCTGCGCGACGAGCTTGTAGGGTCCGGCGCCGATCGGCTTTTGCAAGAACCCGTCCTGTCCCTCCTTTTCATAATATTTTGCCGGCACCACCCATGCAGCGCCGCACACGTTCGACGTCCCCATCAGGATCGGAAAATCGAGGAACGGCGCGTTGAACACGAAACGCACCGTGCGGTCGTCGGGAACCTCGATCCGCGCGGTCTTGTCGTGCAGCACCTTGGCCCAAGCACCGCGGTAATGCTCGAAACTCCACTTCACGTCCTGGGAGGTGAGCGGCGATCCGTCGTGAAATCTGAGACCCGGCCGCAGCGTGAAGGTGCAGCTTTCGGCATCCTCAACAAATTCGAATTTTTCGGCGAGCGCCAGGTGATCGAACCGCTGAGCGCCCGAGTTCTTGATCAGCCCGTCGTGCAGGGCATTGATGAAGTTATCTGGGGTCGCCGTCCCGTCGTGCTGCTGCGGATCGAGCCAACGGCTGGCGATGTTGGTGTGCCAGGCCAGCACTATGCGCCCTGTCGGCGTCACTGCTTCGGCAACGGCACGCCGCACCGCTGGCGCCGGCAGACCACCGGCGGCGATAGCCGCCATCTGCAACGCCTGGCGCCGCGTCAGCAGCCCTACGCCCATGGCCGCCTCCCTGGTCGGTAACTCCTGTTCCCGGAGTCTTGCGTCAATTTTAGGCCAGCTATGCAAAAAAGTCGCGCCCTGTTTTTGCCGTCGGTCGAGATGTCGCGCGGAATTGTCCAGGCGGCTCGTCCGACCCACGCTCGCTGCACCGCATGCCCGCCGGAGGTCGCAGGCCGGCGCAAATCTATGATTTCAAGCGCGAAACCGTGTGGCGGGATCGCGCACCGAGCGTGGGAAGCTCGTGTTTGAGCTCAGTCCAGAGAATGTCTGCTGACTCTGAAGTCAGGCACCATAGCTGCCGTGGTTCGGTCCATGCACCACCCGGCGGGCCTCCTGGAATCGATGGAAATTCGGTGGTGGGGATAGCGTACGGAGCCAAACGTCCACCCAGTGTGTCTCAAGTGCCGACTCAACGCCAACCACATTGACGGTGAAGGTATCAGCACCGCGAGCCAGGCACCATGGAGCAGTTCTTTTAGAGGGATCACTCTGCTGATCCCTCCATCACTTGATCGAATGAGGAGGAGGCGCACGTTCATCACGCTGGTCGGAAGCGCGGCGGCGGCGTGGCCGCTGGCGGCGCGCGCGCAGCAGGCAGGGTGGACGCGGCGCATCGGCGTCTCATGAATGTAGGCGATGCAGGGTAGTCAGCCCACTGGATCAGCGTCGCGGTCGCCCGAAACTCCCGGTAGGTTACTTAACCTTGAGTCACCGCAGATGTTTTCCCGCGGTTCTCTTCGATCTCATACTCGAGGTGCTGCCCTTCATTGAGCGTGCTCAGCCCAGCGCGCTCGACCGCGGATATGTGGACGAATACGTCTTTGCCGGCTGTCTGCGGCTCGATAAATCCGTAGCCCTTCGTCGGATTGAACCACTTCACGGTGCCGCGCGCCAGTTCGATCTCCCAAGTGACGATCCTGGGTGATGTTATTCCGATCGGCAAACTGGTGGCCAAGGCGATGG
>DATFQX010000468.1:0-2412 GCA_035263865.1 Xanthobacteraceae bacterium | reverse complement strand
AAGTCGGTGTTCTCCGCTGCTCCAAGCTCCTTGCCGATCGACGCCAGAACATGGATGCGGCCGGCGCGCGCTAGGTTCTCAGTGCTGGGTTCGTTGAAAATGCCAAAATCACCATCTCCCGATAGCCATGCGCCTTCCCGTGCCGGCGGAGCGATATTGGTAACAATGCTCTTGATGGTTTCGGAATCAACGGCCTTCTGCTTGAGAACATATTCAAAAAACAGTTGCGGCGTGCTCCCCGGACGCCAGCCGATGATCCGGCGATTTTTCAGCTTGTCCCATGCGAACGGTTCGACCTTTTCTCGCGACACGAAGAAGAAGCCGTCCGTGCCATTCACGCTGCAAAATATGACGGGCTTGTCGGGCGTTTCGCTATTGTAGAGATAGATCGCAACCTCGGGTCCGGCGAGGCCGAGATCGACCTGTCCGGAAAGGACCAGCGCGCCGACCCGATCGCCCCCATTGGCGGTGATTAGGTCGAGCTCGATTCCTTGATCCTTAAACAAGCTTTGGTTAATCGCCACGTACATCGGCGCGAACAGCTGGGAGCGAACGACCTCGGCGACCTTGAGCTTTTGCAGGTTTTGCGCAGGTGCATGTGTTATGGGCAGACCGAGGGTTAGAACGAGACCCCAGACGACACTTGCAAGAGGCTTGAACATTTGGATCGCTTCCACCCTAGATCGACGGACTCTACGAGAAGATCTCGATCATCAGCGGCCGGCTCTGCGGACCACTGGAGCCGCCGGGGCACGCCGAGACTGCGACAAGGCAATCCATCTCGGCAAATAACTCGACATAATCGCCTTTCTTTGCGTCCGACGGAAGATAGAAGGGCTTGCCCAGATCGTTCAGCCCAGTCGTCATGAATATGTTGAACGGGTCGTGGACGTGCTCTGGTCCAAGGCCAAATTCGGCGATCGCCTCGGCCAGGTTGTCGTTGCAGTTGCGGCCGCCGACGCGCCCATACACCATTGCATACATCCTGCTGTCGCATCGGCAATAGAGCAGATCGTGCGAGCGGGCGCCAAACGGATGCGGCGGGTGCTCCAGCGTGTCCGCGATCAGCGTCAGCATCGGCCGAACCTGCGGCGGTACGCTCCACAATCGGTCGCCCACCTTGAGATGGCCGCCATGAATGACCCGCGTGCGTCCGGACCAGAATTTTTCGTTTGGATCGTGCAGATTGAACACGATCATATCGGCGACCTGCGGTCCCTCGACGCACAACACACGAACGATCTTCCCTGCCATCAGCGGGAATGCCTTGCCGGTCCGCGCCGGAATGATGAAGCTCTGCGCAAGTTGCCGCGACTCACCCCGTGCCGTTTCCGCATAGCGCGAGCCGGTGAGTGCTGCGTCACGTGGGAAGCCTTCGACGCCCGCCATCGAGGGCGGCGGATTGTTCTCCATTGGAACCCCTGTCCTCTCCGAAAATTCTATCCGGCCTGGGATTCGCGTTGCAAGGCAGAATGATTGCATGATCCTGACCGATGCTCGCATCTCCACAAGAAGCATTCATGGGTCACTCCGCAGATCACGGTGCTAGGAATTGGCGCCCTAGATGAACTCGCGTCGTTTCGCCCTACGACAGCGGCTGCGCCAACAAACAACCGATCTTTTTCCTTCCTTTTGTCGCAGTGGGCGCTGAGGCTGCTGCGAGACAAATTGTTGGGCTTGGGGGGATAGGACATGGGCGATTTCAGCATTCTGCTGCCAGCGCGTGGCGCTCTGAATTTACAGAAAAACGATCAGCCCCTCCTGGCGCCGATGCGCTCAGCGACAGCCACCCCCGCCAAGGCTCGCTTGATCAGAGGCATTGCCACAGCCGCGATCTTGCTCCTCACAATTCCCCCGATCACCGACGCAGCAGAAGCCGGTCCAGGCGGTGGTGGTGGCGGCAGAGGCAGAGGCGGTGGCTTCGGTGGGCACGTGGGAGTCAGCGCTAGGGGCTTCGCTGGCCGCGGTGGGGGTTTGGGTTTTGTCGGCGGTCCTGTCGGCGGCTCGCGTATCAGCGGTCGCGGAATTGGATCGCTCGGAACCAGCCATTTGTCCGGGCGGTCCTTTACGGCGCCACGGGCAGGCGTCGCAACGGCGCGCTTCTCTGCCAATCACCTTGGAGGCACGCGCGTAGCCGGACCCGGTCGCGCGGTATTTGGCAATCGCGTCATCACTAACGCGGCCTTGCAATCGCGCTTTGGGTTTGCGCGGTTCCACGGCAGGTTCTTTGGTTCATCCTGGCCGTGGTGGTGGGGCGGGCTGGCCGTCGGCTGGATCGGACCGGTGTTCTGGCCTTACGTCTATTACGACTTTTTCGACTATGTGTTCTGGCCGTATGCCTATGATGACTTTTGGCCCTATGCCTACGACGACGTTTATTACGGCATCTACGGCCCCTACGCCTATGGCGGC
>DATFQX010000467.1:0-2145 GCA_035263865.1 Xanthobacteraceae bacterium | reverse complement strand
TACCTCGGTGCGGCCGTTGGCCACCGCGCGCTCGATGATCTTGATCGCGCGCCGAATGCCCTCTTCATCGGAAACTCCCGATGGCTTCGTGAGGTGATCGAGCAATGCCTTCTTCTCGGCCTCCGCCGCCGCCCGCTTGGCTGCTTCCTTGGAGGCTTCTTCCGCCTCGGCCAGGGCAAGTTTCTGCATGAAATCCTTTGCCGTGGGCAGCAACTCGTCGGGTTTGGTCGCCATGTTCCACTCCGTTCCGCAATTACGCAGCGCAGGGCGACAATTCTAATCTTCGGCAGGTGATACATCAATCATATGTCGGTGATACAACATCGCAGTCGCGTTCAAAGCGAGGTATGCCGGTCGGAAAAGGTTGGATCTGAAATTATGTTGCTCCCTTTGAAGATCGACGGGCAGTAAATTCGCACACGTCAATGACGCCGAGCGCCGAGGTCACCCCTTTCGCGGCCTCGAAACATTGGCGAGCGCCACGTCGAGGCCGGGCAAGCACGAGCCAGAGGATGTTTCATGATTCCTGTCGTCAAAGCAAAGTTGCTCGAAGGCAAGCGAGGTCTCGTCGTCGGCATCGCCAACGAGCAATCGATCGCCTGGGGATGCGCCAAGGCCTTTCGGGCGTTCGGCGCCGAGCTGGCGGTGACCTACCTCAACGACAAAGCCAAGAAATACGTCGAGCCGCTCGCCCGCGAGCTCGAAGCCCCGATCGTGATGCCGCTCGACGTGCGCACCCCCGGCCAGATGGAGGCGGTGTTCGATCGCATTGCCAAGGATTGGGGCAAGCTCGATTTTGTCGTGCACTCCATCGCGTTCTCGCCGAAGGACGCGCTGCAAGGGCGCGTCGTCGATGTGTCGCGGGAGGGTTTTCTCACCACCATGGAGGTGTCCTGTTGGACCTTCATTCGCATGGCGCGTCTGGCGGAGCCGCTGATGCGCAAGGGCGGGACGCTTTTCACGATGACCTATTACGGCAGCCAGATGGTCGTGAAGAACTACAACATCATGGGCGTCGCCAAGGCGGCGCTCGAGAGTGCGGTGCGCTATATCGCCGCCGAGCTCGGCCCGAAGGGCATCCGCGTGCACGCCATCTCGCCCGGCCCGCTCGCCACGCGCGCCGCCTCAGGGATTCCCGAATTCGATGCGCTGCTCGACAAGGCAAAAGCAAAGGCGCCGGCGCGCAGCCTCGTCAGCATCGAGGACGTGGGCGTTGCCACCGCCTTCCTCGCGCACGACGCAGCCCGCCTCATCACCGGCGAAACGCTTTACATTGACGGTGGCTACCACATCATGGACTAGAGGAAGCGGACGCCAAGCAACGATCTTGGAATAGGCGACGGCTCGCATAGCGAGATGTCTTACTGGGATGGGTGACGTCATGGCGTTGAAACCAGCAGCTGGCAACAAGCCCAAGATGAAGCGCAAAGCCTACGAAAAGGAATTGCGCAAGCTACACGTCGAGCTTTGCCATTTGCAGGATTGGGTCAAAAAAATGGGAGCGCGCATCATCGTCGTGTTCGAGGGGCGCGATGCCGCCGGCAAGGGCGGAACCATCAAGGCCATCACCGAGCGCGTGAGCCCGCGGGTGTTTCGGGTGGTGGCCCTGCCGGCCCCCTCGGATCGTCAAAAAACGCAAATGTTCATGCAGCGCTACATCCAGCAGTTCCCGGCAGGCGGCGAGATCGTGATCTTCGATCGCAGTTGGTACAACCGCGCCGGCGTCGAATACGTCATGGGATTTTGCACGGAGGAGCAGAACCGGCGTTTTCTCGAGCTTTGCCCGCAAATCGAGAGATACATTATCGATGGCGGTACTAGGCTGATCAAGATCTGGCTGGAAGTCGGCAAGGATGAGCAGGAGCGACGATTTTCGGCGCGTATCAATGACCCGCTGCGGCAATGGAAGCTGAGCCCGATGGATGTCGAATCATACCGACGCTGGGATGACTACTCGCGGGCGCGCGATATGATGCTCAAGGCGACGGACAGCAACCACGCGCCGTGGTACATCGTGCGGTCCGACGACAAGCGGCGCGCGCGGCTCAATTGCATTTCACATATTCTCTCAATGATACCCTACAAGAAAGTTCGGCACACCAAGGTCAAGCTGCCGAAGCGATCCGGCAAAGGCAGGTATGACGA
>DATFQX010000466.1:0-2906 GCA_035263865.1 Xanthobacteraceae bacterium | reverse complement strand
CGTCATGTTTGCGGTTGTCGCGTTTTACCGCCCGAGCCTGCTCGCCCCGCTCAACCGGTTGTGGACCAAGCTTGGCCTCGTCCTGTTTGCGGTCGTGAGCCCCCTCGTGCTGGGGATCGTGTACTATGGCTGCATCACGCCGGTCGGCTGGCTCATGCGGCTCAGCGGCAAAGACCCTTTGCGGCTTCGCTTCGAGCCGGAGCGCAAAAGTTACTGGGAAGCGAGACAGCCTCCAGGCCCGCCTCCCGACAGCCTCATGAACCAATTCTGAGCGCGCGATGGTGTCCTTTCTTCGTGAATTCACCGCGTTCTTGCTGGAGCGCAAGAAATACTGGCTGCTGCCGGTATTCATCGTCATGGCCATATTCGGCGGACTCATCGTGCTGACCAAGGGCACGGCGGTTGCGCCGTTCATCTACACGCTGTTCTGACGAGCTCATGCGTGTCCTCGGGATTTCCGCGTTCTATCACGACAGCGCGGCCGCATTGATCGCCGATGGCCGCATCGTGGCCGCCGCGCAGGAAGAACGTTTCACCCGCAAGAAATTCGATGCCAACTATCCACGCCATGCGGTCGAGTATTGCCTCAAGGCGGGAGGTGTTACGCTCGCGGACGTCGACTACGTCGCCTTCTATGACAAGCCCTTTCTGAAATTCGAGCGCCTGCTCGAAACCTATCTCACCTTCAGCCCGCGGGGGTTCAGCTCATTCCGCATGGCGCTGCCGTTATGGCTGCGCGAAAAGCTCTTCCTCAAATCGCTGCTCGCCGGCGAGCTGAAAGCGCTCGAACCGAATTTCGACTGGGACAAGCGGCTTGCGTTCTCGGAGCACCATTTGAGTCATGCGGCTTCGGCGTTCTATCCCTCGCCTTTTCAGCGAGCTGCGGTCCTCACGATGGACGGCGTCGGCGAATGGGCGACGACATCGGCAGGGGTCGGCAACGGTCACGAGCTCAAGATCCAGAAGGAAATCAACTTTCCCCACAGTCTCGGCCTGCTCTATGCGGCGTTCACGTATTACACCGGATTCAAGGTCAATTCCGGGGAGTACAAGGTGATGGGGCTCGCCCCCTACGGAACGCCGAAATACGCCCAGCTCATCTACGACAATCTCATCGACCTCAAGCCCGACGGCTCGTTTCGCCTCAACCTCGACTACTTCAACTACTGCACCGGGCTTACGATGACGAACGAGCGCTTCGACGCGCTGTTCGGGGGACGCCCGCGCCTGCCCGCGGCGCCGCTCGAGCAACGCCACATGGATCTGGCGGCGTCGATCCAGGCCGTGATCGAAGAGGCGGTGCTGCGCCTCACCCGCAGCCTCGCGGTGGAGACCGGCGAAGCGAATCTGTGCCTTGCCGGCGGCGTGGCGCTCAACTGCGTCGCAAACAGCAAGGTGCTGCGCGACGGCAAGTTCGACAATATCTGGGTGCAGCCGGCGGCGGGAGACTCCGGCGGCGCGCTGGGCGCGGCGCTGACCATCTATCACCTTTATGCCGACCGGCCGCGCACAGTCGCCAATACGCCGGACGGCATGGTGGGCTCCTATCTCGGTCCGGAATTCGACGATGACGAAACGCAGACGCGGCTCAAGGCGGTGGGCGCGCGCTACGCCACGCTGCCGCGCGATCGGCTCATCGACCGCACGGCGCAGGCGCTCGCCGACGGCAAGGCCGTGGGCTGGTTCCAGGGGCGAATGGAGTTTGGTCCGCGCGCGCTCGGCAACCGCTCGATCCTCGCCGATCCGCGCGACCCGCACATGCAGAAGAAGCTCAATCTAAAGGTCAAATACCGCGAGAGCTTTCGCCCGTTTGCGCCGTCGGTCTTGCGCGAGCACGTCTCGGACTGGTTCGACATCGATGTCGACAGTCCCTACATGCTCATGGTCGCCCCGGTCCGCGAACGCCATCGCCGCAAAATGACGAGCGAAGAGCAACGGCTGTTCGGGATCGACAAGCTCAACGTGCCGCGCTCCAGCATCCCGGCGGTGACGCACGTCGATTATTCCGCCCGCGTGCAGACGGTGCATCGCGAGACCAATCCGCTCTACCACGATCTCATCAGCCGCTTTCACGGGCTGACCGGGTGTCCGGTCCTGGTCAACACCAGCTTCAACGTGCGCAGCGAGCCGATCGTATGCACGCCCGAGGATGCCTTCCGCTGCTTCATGGGCTCGGAGATCGACGTACTGGCCGCCGGCAACTGCTATCTCGTCAAGGACGAGCAGGACCCGGCCTTGAAGCTGAACTACAAGGACGAATTCGAGCCGGATTGAGGTTGCGAAAATCCGCGCTATGCCCACCCAGCGTAATTTCTGGCGAGCTACCGCTCGCCAACCCCATTTGAGCCCTGATTAGGAAAAATATTGGATCACCATGGAGCAACCGTTGACTGATTTGGCTTCAAGGCGCGGCGGCGGCGGCTTGCTGTTGCGCGGGTTGCTTGTATTGGGCGCGATCATTGTCGCGATACTTTTTGCCGCCGAACTTCTGCTTCGCGTCATCGATTTCAGCGGGCCAAGCCGCTTCGAACTCGGAGAGGCTTTCCAGTTCGATCCGGAGCTCGGCTGGGTCCCCGTACCAAACGCCGCCACGCAGCAAACGAGCGGCAATCGTACGATTTCGGTAAGGCACAACAGTCTCGGACTGCGCGAGCGAGAGCTGAGTGATATTGCGCCGGATCGATTCCTCTTTCTGGGCGACTCGTTCACCTATGGCTATGACGCCGAGGCGAATGAGCGGTTCAGCGATCTTCTGCAGAAAGCGCTGCCGCGGTATGGGATCGTCAATGCCGGCGTTTCCGGCTACGGAACCGATCAACAATTTTTATTGATGAAGCGGCTTTGGAATGAGATCAACCCGAAATATGTGGTCTTGACCTTTTGTGTCGACAACGATCGCGACGACA
>DATFQX010000465.1:0-26045 GCA_035263865.1 Xanthobacteraceae bacterium | reverse complement strand
TGCCAACGAGAGCGACGTGGGGCGCTGAAACCGCGCGTCGGCTGAGCAACTCGTCCATGTCAACGAGAGGAAACCGCGATGCAGCTGACGACTCAACAGCTTCGCCAGTTCGTTGAGGAAGGCTATCTGTTCCTGCCCGGCTGCTTTTCGGAGGAAGAGGTCGCGATCCTGCGCGACGAGGCCGAGCAGATTTATGCCACCAACCGCCAGGAGGTCTGGCGCGAGAAGACCGGCGCCCCGCGCACCGCTTTCGCCGCCCATACTTACAACGAGGCCTTCCGGCTGATGGCGCATCACCCGCGCCTGGTCGATCCGCTCCAGCAGTTGTTCGGGGAAGGCGTCTATGTCCACCAGTTCAAGATCAACGCCAAAGCGGCGTTCGAGGGCGACGTCTGGCAATGGCACCAGGATTACGGAACCTGGGCGCGCGACGACGGCATGCCTGAGCCGCGCGCGATGAACATCTCGATCTTCCTCGACGAGGTCCTGCCCATCAATGGCCCGCTCATGCTCATTCCCAAGAGCCACAAATATGGCACGCTTGCCGCCGGCCACGACACGAACACCACCTCCTACCCGCTTTGGACCCTCGATGCGCAGACGGTGACGCGGCTTTGTGCCGAAGCTGCTCCGCCGCACGGCATCGGCATCGTGGCGCCGACCGGCAAACCAGGCTCGGTGCTGATGTTCCACGGCAATCTCGTGCATGCTTCACCGCCGAACATCACCCCCTACCCGCGCAAGATCGTTTATCTCACGCTGTGCGCCGTCTCCAACCACATCACCAAATTCACCCGCCCCGAATGGATCGCACACCGCGACTTTGCATCGATCGTACCGGTGGAGGACGATGCTCTCCTCGCGCATGCCCGCGCCCATCGCGTCGCGGCCGAATGACGCAGAAATGATTTTCTGCGACTGAGGAGCGCGGCAGCAGTTGTTCCCTGCGGCTCGCCGCCGCGGTAGTGGACGACCACTCCTCGGGTCCCTCGTCATGACATTGCCGTCGTGATGGGCTAAGCCGTCGAGGACACGGCGGAGGAGCACCGCCGGAGGAAAGGCGATGTATACGCTCTATTCCATGCAGCGATCGGGCAATAGCTATAAGGTGCGTCTTGCGCTCGCCCAGCTCGCAATTCCCTACCGCCTCGTCGAGATTGATATCCTCAAAGGCGACAGCCGCACGCCGGAGTTCTTGGCCAAGAACCCGCACGGCCAGGTGCCGCTGCTCGAAGCCGCGCCCGGCCGCTATCTTGCCGAATCGAACGCGATCCTGTGGCACTTGGTGAGCCGAACGCCGCTGCGGCCTGAGCACCGAATCGATCGCGCCGAAGCGCTGCAATGGATGTTCTTCGAACAACACAGCATTGAGCCCAATATCGGTGCCGCCTATTTCTGGCTCGCGCTGGTCAAGGGCGGCCGCGAGCTGCAACAGCACGCGCTCGAGGACTGGATCGAAGAAGGATACCGCTCGCTCGCCGTGATGGAGCATCACCTCAAACACCACCGTTATTTCGTGGCTGACCGCTACACCGTCGCCGACATCGCGCTCTATGCCTACACCCATCTCGCGCATGTCTGCGATTTCGATCTCGCGAGCTTTCCCGGGATCCGTGCGTGGCTCGAGCGGGTGAAGGCGCAGCCCGGACATATCGCCATGGATTGGCAGCCCGCGAACGTGGTGGCGGCGGAATAAGCGTACGGGCAGGCGGCAACTCGGGGAGCAAGCCGGGGCGTGTCGCTCTCGCTTTCGTCGTTTCCGCGGAAGCGGGAAAGCTCGCGAGAAATTCGTGATTATGGGTCGGAGCTTTCGCGCGGACGACCGAAGAGCAATCGGGGCCGTCGTTGCGCGAACAGGGACGCCTCGGCCGTTAACGCTTCGTTAACCAAAACACACAAATTTGCCCTGCTTCGCCAAAGCCTTCGCCCAACTCCGGCCGAACCGACGCCGGCATCAGCCGCAACAAATTGCTCGACTGATTCGAGGAGATTGAGATGCCCAAGACGTTAGTCCGGCGTAGCGCATTCGAGCGCGACACTCGCCAGGGCTGCGCGCCGAGGCAGCGCCCGATTGCTCTCGTCGAATTGATCACCACGGCCGCGCTCGCGTTATCAACCGCCGTCGCCGTCACCGCGGTCTCGATCGGCTTCGCGCGCGCCGAGGTCATCGGCGCCGTCGGCGCCGGCGACCTCCTGCCGTTCTCGATTGCGTTGTGCATCGGCTGGCTGTTCACCGCGATCGGCGCGGTCGCCGCGATAAGCGCCGTCATTGCGCGGCGCAACTAATCAGTTTGGGCGGCCGGGTCGGGGGAAGGTACTGCCGCGCGTCATCGACGCGCGGCAGTGCTGTTATAGGCGTCTCATTCCGGCTTGACGTTCGCGGCTTTGATGATCGGCCACCATTTCTCGATCTCGGCGCGATGAAAGGCGCCGAGCGCCTCCGGCGTCTGCTCCTCACGCGTCGCAATGACGTGTCCGAGCTCGGTGAGTCGCTGCCGCACGGTCGCATCGGCCAGCGTGTCCACGACCGCGCCGTTGAGCTTGGCGACGATCTCCCGCGGCGTGCCTTTGGGAACCCACAGGCCGTGCCAGAATGAGATGTACATTCCGGACACCCCCACCTCGTCCATGGTCGGCACATCGGGCGCGGCAGGCCAGCGCTCTTTCGACATCACGGCGAACGGTCTAATCGCGCCACTGCGCAGGAACGAGAGGGTTTGCGAAGCCTCGGCGCAAAACATGTCGATCTGCCCCGCCACGAGATCCTGCATCACCGGCGCGCCGCCGCGGTAGGGAACGAGCTGAAAGCTGGTGCCGGTCTTCTGCTGGAAGTAAAGCAGGCAGATATGCGCCCCGCTACCGGCCCCCACGGTAGCGGCCGATGCTTTGCCCGGGTTCGCCTTGAGCCAGGCGATCAACTGTTGGGCGGTCTTCGGCGGCAGTGCGTTCTTGCCGACAATCATCAACGGCGTTGCGCTGATCCGCGACACCGGCTGCATTTCCAGCACCGCGTCGTGCACCGCCGGATACATGGCGCCGGCGCCGACGTGGCTCGTCCAATTGCCGATGCTCAGCGTATAACCGTCGGGTGCCGCTTGCGCGGCGCGCGCGACGCCGATGCTCGCGCCGGCGCCGGTCACGGTCTCGACGATCACGGGTTGGCCGAGCGAGACCCGCATGCGCTCGCCCAAAAGACGCGCGAGTGTATCCGTCGGCCCGCCGGCGGGGAACGGCACGATGATGGTGATAGGGTGCGATGGATAGGTTTGCGCGTAGGCGTCAGTGGCGCCGCCGACTGCGAGGGCAATCGCCGTGGCAATCGCGATCGTCTTCATGGGTCGCCTCGCCTGTTCACCTGAGATCTTGTTTGCGAACGATGACACGCGGTGCACGGGCGGGAAAGTGAATAATGCTGTCACACCGATGTGAAGCGCCGCCCACTTGCTGGAAGATCGACGGCAACGCATCGTTGTCGCATCAACACACGACGAATTGACGCCGCGGGTCGGCGCGGCGCACAAGGAGCATTGCATGAGATGGTCCGCCCTGGTGTGCGCGGGCACGCTCGTTGCGGCCGGTTGCGCCCCCGCCAGCGGACAAGTTTTTCATTCTTCCGCCGGCGATTTCGTGGTGCAGACCGCGGCCAAGGGACTCGATCACCCCTGGGCACTCGCTTTCCTACCCGACCGCCGCCTGCTGGTCACCGAACGTCCCGGGCGCGTGCGCATCATCGCCAAAGACGGCACGCTCCCTCCCGCCCTCGTCGGCGTGCCGAAAGTCTTCGCCGCGGCCCAAGGAGGTCTGCTCGACATCGTGCTCGATCGCGGTTTTACGCAGAATCAGACGATCTATTTCTGTTATGCCGAGCCGGTGGAAGGCGGCGCACGCACCGCACTCGCCCGCGCTCGGCTCCTCGACGAAAGCAGCCCTCGCATAGAGGCCGTCGAGTTAATCTTCCGCCAGGCAGGTCCGCTCTCGACCGGCAATCATTTCGGCTGCCGCATCCTGCAGACGCCGGACGACAATCTCTTTGTTACCCTGGGCGAACATTTCACCACCCGTGACCAGGCGCAGAATCTGGGCAACCATCTCGGCAAGATCATCCGCGTCCGGCCCGATGGCTCGGTGCCTGCGGACAATCCTTTCGTCGGCAGGGCTGCGGCCAAGCCGGAGATCTGGAGTTACGGCCACCGCAATCCGCAAGGCCTCGCGCTCCACCCCGTGACCGGCAAGCTGTGGGAGCATGAGCATGGACCGCGCGGCGGCGACGAGGTCAACATCATCGAGAAGGGCAAGAATTATGGCTGGCCGGTGATCGGCTACGGGATCGACTATAGCGGCGCCAGAATTCACGAGAGCACACACAAAGCGGGCATGGAGCAGCCGCTCAAATACTGGGTGCCGTCGATCGCCCCGTCGGGCATGACCTTCTACAGCGGTGATTTGTTTGTCCGCTGGCGCGGCGCTTTGTTTCTTGGCGCGCTGGCCGGCCAGATGTTGGTCCGGCTCGAACTCGATGGCGAGAAAGTGGTGAATGAGGAGCGTCTGTTGCAGCAATTGCGCGAGCGTATTCGCGACGTACGGGAGGGCCCGGATGGCGCGCTGTGGCTAGCCACCGATAGTAGCTCCGGTCGCATTCTGCGCCTTGTCCCTGCTAAATAGACCATTCAGAGATCGGGCGGCTAGCGCGTCGAAAGCGCGCGAAGCCGCTTCCATAACCCGCACGGTCGAAAGTGATGCCTCTGCTTTTTTCGCGAAAACTATCCGCGAGGCCTGTCATAGTCCCGACACGAAGCTTCTCTACCCGCCCGCATCCGATCAATGCAGCGAGCGGCGGTCAGACGCAATCAGTGGCGTCGGCGCGGAATCGCTGCCCTTTCGAGTAGGTGTCATGTTCTCGCTCTTCGAGCGGCTGTTGAGGCCGACCGAGTCACCCGAGCAGGCGGTGCCCCCGCCCGATTTTGTCGCGTTCTTCTGGCACTTCGCCCGCCAGGCGAAGGGCCTGTTCGCGGCATTGTTCGCCGCCGGGTTGGTGGTGGCGCTGCTCGACTCGACGGTTCCCGTGTTCATGGGACGGATCGTTACCTTGATCACTACGGGCGAGCCGCATGAGCTGTTCGCGAGGTTCTGGCCGCATCTCTTGGGCATGGCGCTCGTACTGCTGATCGCGCGGCCGCTCGCGCTGACGACACAGAACCTGATCGCCAACCAGGCGATCTCGGCCAACGTATCGAATCGGATCAGATGGCAGAACCACTGGTACTTGATGCGCCAGTCCTGGGCGTTCTTCCAGAACGACTTCGCCGGCCGCATCGCGAACCGGGTGATGCAGACGGGGCCCGCGATCCGCGAAACGCTGGTCGCGCTGCTCACCAGCGTTTGGTACATCCTGGTCTACGGCACGAGCGCGCTCATTCTGCTCTCATTTGCCGAGCCGGTGCTGGCGCTGCCGGTCGCGTTGTGGTTTCTCGGCTATCTGCTGCTGCTGCGGATATTGGTTCCGCGCATGCGCGACCGGTCCAAGGAGGTCTCTGAAGGACGCTCCCTGCTGACCGGGCGCATCGTCGACAGCTACACCAACATCCTCACGGTAAAGCTGTTTGCCCGCGCGCGCGAGGAGGACGCCTATGTGCGCGATGCGATCGATCACCACACTGGCCTGTTCTATCGCTCGCTGCGCCTCAACACGCTGTTCAGCTTTTGCCTGTCCTCGCTCAACGCGGCCATGCTGACGAGCACCGGCGCGCTTGCGCTGCTGTTATGGACCCGGGGCAGCGTCGAGGTTGGAACCGTGGCCATGGCGCTGCCGCTGGCGTGGCAGATCGTGAACATCGGCGGCTGGGTGGCGTTGCAAGTGACGTCGATCTTCGAGAACGTCGGCGTGATCCAGGAAGGCATGATGACCATCGCCCGCCCGATCGCGCTCACCGACCGGCCTGATGCCGCGATGCTGAAGGTCGCGCGCGGCGAGATCCGGTTCGAGAACGTGCGCTTCGGCTACGGGCGCGAGAGCGGCGTCATCGAGGACCTGACCCTGACAGTGCGGCCCGGGGAGAAGATCGGCTTGATCGGCCGTTCCGGCGCCGGCAAGTCGACGCTGGTCAATCTGCTGCTGCGCTTTTTCGACCTCGAAGGCGGTCGCATCCTGATCGACGGCCAAGACATCGCCGCGGTCACGCAGGAGAGCCTGCGCGGGCAAATCTCGGTCGTCACCCAGGATACCTCGCTGCTGCACCGCTCGATCCGCGAGAACATCCGTTACGGCCTGCCCCAGGCAAGCGAGGCCGAGGTCATCAGGGCGGCGAAGCTCGCCCACGCCGACGAGTTCATCCGCGAGCTCGAGGACTGGAAAGGGCGGCGCGGCTACGTGGCGCAGGTCGGCGAGCGCGGCGTGAAACTGTCGGGCGGGCAGCGCCAGCGCATCGCCATCGCCCGCGTGATCCTCAAAAACGCGCCGATCCTGGTGCTCGACGAGGCCACTTCGGCGCTCGACAGCGAAGTCGAGGCTGCCATTCAATCGAGTCTGGGCACGCTCATGCAGGGCAAGACCGTGATCGCGATCGCGCACCGGCTCTCCACCATCGCGCGCATGGACCGCCTGATCGTGCTCGAGCGCGGCCATATCGTCGAACAGGGCTCGCACGACGAGCTGTTGCGCCATGGGGGCCATTATGCCGCGTTGTGGCGCCGCCAGTCGGGCAGCTTCCTCGACGCCGAGATCCGAGCGGGCGATCGGACGGCTGCCTAAAGGGAGGCTTGCGCCTGCCGGCGGGTCGCCGAGCCGAGTGAAAAACGATTGAATTCTCGGGAATAAAGCCGGTGAATGACCGATCTTGATCGGTATGATTGCGGCGGTGCGCTTCGAGCATGGCAAGCCTGAAGAGCGAGGACGATCAGGCGCGCTTCGCCAGGGTGGTGCAGCCGCATCTGGCCGACGCATACGCGCTCGCGCGTTGGCTCACGGGAAATCGCGCCGACGCCGAGGACGTGGTGCAGGAGGCTTGCCTGCGCGCCTTTCGCGGCATCGGCGGCTTTGCTGGGGTCAATGCCCGCGCCTGGGTCTTAACCATCGTGCGCCACGCGGCTTATACCTGGTTGGGAAAGAACCGCTCCGCGGCGCTGCTTGTGGTGGACGATCTCGAATCCATCGAGCGGCAGCAGGCAACGGGCGGAGACGCTTCCGGAGAGGGGCCGCAGACCCCGGAGGCGGCGCTGATCGAGAAGGCCGACGCGCGACAGCTCGAGACCGCGATTGCGGAGCTGCCGGTGCCATTCCGAGAAACGCTGGTGCTGCGTGACGTCCAGGGACTCGACTATCGGGAGATCGCCGAAGTGACCAAAGTCCCCATCGGCACGGTCATGTCGCGGCTTGCGCGTGCGCGCCGGCGGCTGATGGAGCGCGTCGCAACGGATGAAACGAAGGGCGGCCGATGACACCTCCCAGCGATCCGCGCTTGCTCGTTCACGCCTATGTCGATGGCGAGCTCGATCCTGCGCACGCGCTCGAGGTCGAGCGGCAGCTCGCCAGCGATCCGGCGCTGGCAGCCGAACGCGACCGGGTCGAGGCGCTGCGGCGCGCGATTGCGCAGCAGCTGCCCCGCGAAAACGCGCCGCCGGGCCTCGCCCGCCGGGTAGAGGCCGCGCTCGGTTTGCGAGCCGCGCGGGCCGTTTCGGGTCCGTCTTGGCGCGCGCTCGCTGCCTCGGTGGCGGTGGCGGCATTCCTCGGTAGCGGCGCCACTTGGCTTGCGCTCTCCCCCGGCCCGGCCGATGCGGACATGGTCGTGGCCAATCACATGCGCGCGTTAATCGCACCGCAGCCGTTCGATGTCGGATCCTCCGACCGGCACACGGTGAAGCCGTGGTTCAACGGCCGCATTCCCGAGGCGCCACGCGTCGTCGATCTCGCCAGCGAAGGTTTTCCCTTGGTCGGCGGCCGCATCGACGTCGTCGGACGCAATCCGGTGCCGACGCTCGTTTATCGCCATCGCCAGCACCTGATCAGCCTCAGCGCGCTCCCAATAGGCCGGGCGACGCCGATGCCGCCAGAGCAGATCGCCGGCTATAATATTGTGTCCTGGGCCGAGAACGGCCTCACCTATTGGGCGGTCTCCGACCTCGCAGCCGCCGATCTCAATACCTTCGCGAAGGCTTTCCGCACCGCCGGTCCCGGGTAGAGCAGACTACTCAAGGCTGGTGCGGACGCTCTCCCGCGCAGAGGCGGCAAAGCTCGCCGCGAGCGCGACGTCGCCCGCGCTAGCTGCAGCAGTCCGGGCATCGGCTTCACCGCGGCGCTGTCCGGAAAGACGTTGGTCGCGAGCAGGGCGGGCTCCACGCGCAGGTGGTCCTTGAGCAAACCTTTGAGCACCGCGCGCAGATCGGTGGTCGGCTTGAGGTCGCGTCCCTCGTGCAGCTTGGCCGACTTGAGTCCCGGCCAGTCGGCGATGACGCGCCCGCCTTTGAGCGCGCCGCCTGCGAGCAACGCCACCGTCGCGGTGCCGTGATCGGTGCCATCGGTGCCGTTGATGCGGGCGGTACGGCCGAACTCGGTGATGACGGCAACGACTGTCTCGCGCCAAGCCTCCTTCATCTCCGTCTCGATTGCGGCAATGGCGCCATCGAGCGCGCCCAGCAAAGTTGCAAGCCGGCCGTTCATTGCGCCTTCGGCGGCATGGGTGTCCCAGCCGTCGAAAGCAAGCGCGCCGATGCGCGGCCCGTCCGGACGCGCCAGAAACTTCGCCGCCGTACCGGCCGATTCCGCGAAATAGGCGCGCACCTGCCCGGCCGCAGGGGGGCGCGGCTGCTCGCCATCCATGCCGCCGGCGCGTGCGATGGTCGCCAGACCCATGCGCTCTTCGAGCACGCGGGCGAGGACAGGATCCGTATGGCGATAGAGTTCGATCAGCCGCAACACCGTGTCGCTGCTCGCCGGCGGCAGTTGCCGCGGCGTCCACGAGAGGACCGGCGCCGGGCCACGCACGACCAGCGGTGCAATGGGCCCGATCGCGAAAGCATCGCGTGACCCGTCGGCGCGGCCCGCCGGTTGCAACGAGGCAAGCGCCCGATTGAGCCAGCCGCTGTCCGCCGCCCCCGGCTTGGGCAGGCCGCTCTCCAGCACGTCCTGGCCGTCGAAATGGGAGCGTTCCCGGTAAGGCGTCGCCGCCGCGTGCACGATCGCCGCCGCGCCGGAGGTGTAGAGGCGATGCAGGTTGGGCATCGCCGGATTGAGCGCGAAGAAGGCGTCGAGCGGCAACGCGGCCGGCTTCCCGTCGAGCGTCAGCGCGTTGTTGCCGCGCAGCGCGACCCAGTCCGGATCGCCAGTGGGCGCGACCGCGGCCAACCCATCGAGCGCGCCGCGCAGCACGATGACCAGCAGGCGGGGATCGCGGCCTTCCGCGCGCGCGAGCTTCGGCAGATAGGCCCAGGCAAACAGCGTGCCGGAGCCGATGAGCAGTTCGCGGCGGGTCGCGGCATGGAGTTTTTTCATCGGCTCACCTGTTTAATCGCGGGCGCATCATCGGCGCTGGAACTCGGGCGCCATGAACAGAAGCGCGAGCGCCTGCGGGCGGCTTTCGGCGCGCGTGATGGCGTCCCGCGTGTCGGTCGAGGCAAGCGGCGCGACCGTCTCTTCGAGCGCGTCTCGGGGATCGACCTCTGCGCCGAAGCGGCGGGCAAATTGGTTGGCGATGTCGAGGCGCTGCGCCAACCCATCGAGCCACGGTGCGCTTTCGTCGGCGAAGCCCTTGGGCGCGGACGGCCGCCACAGCGGCTCGCCCAACAGATTGTGCGCCTGCATCACCGGGCCGATCTCGAGGGGCGCAGCGCCCACGGCGCGCAGGGCCGCGATCACCCATTCGCCCGGACGCTTGAGCTTCGCACGCGGAGCTTCCCAAGCCTCGGGTGCGGCGACCAGCGCCTTCGCCATTTCTTTCAAATCGCCTTGTGTGGCGAGAAAGCGCTTGGCCAACCGCTCGACGAGCGCGGGCGGGGGTTCATCGGCGACGAAATGGCGCGCGAGCTTACCGGCCACGTGCTTGGCCGTCGCCGGATGGCGGGCGAGCGCCGCGAGCACGGCGCGGCCCTGCTCCACGCCTCCCTCGGAATAGCTCGTGCCGATCACCGTCTGCGGGCCGGGCTGATGCATGCGCGGATTAAATATGAACTCGCCGCCGCGCACGGCGTCCTGGCGAAACGGCACAATAGTCCAGCCTGTGATCACATTGGCGAAACTGGTGACGTCGTCCTGGGTGTACACCGTGCGCACCCCGAGCGTGTGCAGCTCGAGGATCTCGCGCGCCAAATTCTCGTTCAGCCCGCGTTTCTGCCGCAGCCCGGCCATGGAGGCGGGGCCGATCGAACGCGCATTGTCCAAATAAAAGAGCATCGCCGGATGGGCTTCGACGGCCAGCAGCATGTCGCCGAAGCGTCCGAGCACATTGGCACGGATGACTTCGCGTTCGTAGGCGCCGCAAATCTGGCGCACATTGCCCTTGTCCGCTGATACGCAGAAATGGTTCGACCAGAACCAGACGAGCCGCTCGACAAAGCCGATCTCGGCGCCCAGCGCCGCATCGATGCGGACCTTGGCTTCGGCGAGATAAATCTGCTGCGGCACGCCGGGACCTGGATTCGGCCTTGCTGCCGGTGGCGCGGGCTCGGCGGACCGATCCTTCATCTCCGCCGTGCCACTCGAGGCTTGCTGGGCGGCGCGCTCCGCTTGCCGTGCTGCGCGCTGCGCCTGCTGATACGCGAATGCGGCGAGCGCGGCTTCGCCGCTCGTCAGCAACTCTGCATTGTTGATCCGCCCGGCGCCCGCGCGATCCAATTCGGCCAGCAGCGCCCCGCGGGGGTCCGACGCCAGGCTCGCGATCGATCCGGGGCGTGGGCCGAGGCCAAACCGGTGCAAGGCGAGCGCAGCTTGCGTTTTCGGATCAAGGGCCATGCCGTCCTCTCGACCGGCTGCGAGGCCGCCGCGCGGCAGCAACGCTGTCCACGCCGGCAAAGTCAAGGCTGTGGCAGTCTGCCTTTCGTAATCATGGCCGTGAGATGAAAAATTGGAAGGGTATCAGCCGCCACCCGCGTCCGCAGCTGAGATTAACCTGCCTTAGAATCGTCTCACAGCGGCCCGCGCAGCACGAAGAACGCGCCCATCGCAATGAGTGCGAAGCCGATCGCATAATTCCAGGTCAACGGCTCTTTGAGATAAACGAGCGAAAAACCGGCAAACACGAGAAGCGTGATCACCTCCTGGATCGTCTTGAGCTGCGCCGTCGTGTAGACCGCTGCGGGCTTAGCCCGCGTCGTATCCACAGCCTGACAGCGCGTCATGCTGCTGTAACATGCGCCCGATATATGCGGGTGCGTTCGAATAAACGCCTCCGCATATCTTTGTCGTAAATTGTAGCGTGCGCGTTCGTCATGGCCGGCGGCTCCGGCACGCACTCGCCCCGCGAGTCGGAGCCGCCTTTTTCTCTTGCGCTTTCAGACCGATGCGTTCCGGCAGCAGGTCCGCGCCGCGGTTGCGCAGCAGCGCCCGCAATTCGCCCTCCATCCTTCGCGTTCGCGACCTCGGCCAAGCCCCTTTTTTCTTGCCGTAGAGCGGGCTAAATCCGACGCTAAAGTAGCGCTTGGAACCTGGGAGACATCGCGATGCGGCGTCCACGCCCGTTGTCCACGCATATCGTCGCGGCTGCCCTCGCGATCGCGGGCGCGCTCGTGCCCATGCCCGTCATGGCGCAAGCGCAGCCGCCGGCACAACCACCGGCGCAGGCGCCTGCGCCGGTGCTCGGACCCTACAAGCCCGTGCCTATCACCTTGCCGCCGGCGGTAAACGATCCGAGCTTCGGAACATTTCGCAACCAGCTCGCCGAGATCGCCAAGAACAAGGATCGTGCCGCGCTAGCGCGGATAGTGGCAGCGAACTTCTTCTGGATCCCGGAAGACAAGGACATCGCCGACAAGCAAAAGTCCGCCATCGACAACCTGAGCAAAGCCCTCAGCCTCGACGGCGCGGACGGGTTCGGCTGGGAATCGCTTGCGGCCTACGCGGCGGAGACGACCGCCATGGCCGATCCGCAGCGCCAGGGCGTGTTCTGCGCGCCGGCCGAACCCAGCTTCGACGAGCGCGCCGCCGACGAGTTGGCCAACGTAACGCAGACCGATGCCGCGGATTGGGCGTTTCCGATCCGCGACGGCATCGAAGTGCGCGCGGCGGCAAAACAGGATGCCCCGGTGGTCGACCGGCTCGGGCTTTACCTGGTTCGGGTCCTTCCCGATGACTCGCCCGCCAACGCGGTACTCGCGACCTTTGCCAAGGTCCTGACAGCCGCTGGGACGGTGGGCTATGTGCCGATCGACACCATCCTGCCGATCGGCGGCGAGCAGTTGTGCTACCTCAAGGACGGGGGCACCTGGAAAATCGCAGGCTTCCTCGGCGGCGAGCCAAATCACTAGACGAGACCCCGGTCGTCCCCGCGAAAGCGGGGCCCCATAATCACCGACGGCGGCTATGGGTCCGGCTCGCGCTCGCTGCGCTCGCTTGGCCGGGACGACGAGACCGAACGGTTGCGACCTCGCGGGCCGCTGTCTCCCGCGTCGATCCTGGATTATCGTTGCAACGCTCAGGGCGGCCGCGCGGCCGAGGCTTGCAGCCTGTGAGCAAACCCGGAGGAACATCATGCCGCGAGCACATTTCGTCGTCGCGACCGCGTTGGCTACGGCCGCACTCGTCGCAACGGCGCAGGCGCAGACCCCGCCGCCCTTCGCCACGACGAAGGTGGACGGGACCGAGAACGTCTACGTTTTCGGCTACGGCGGCCATCAGGCGATGTTCATCGTGACGCCGCAAGGCGTGATCGCCACCAATCCCATCGGCCTGCGTCGGCCGGCGGCGAAGACTTATATTGAGGAGATCCAAAAAATCACCAAGGCGCCGATAAAATACGTGATCTACAGCCACAGCCATTTCGATCACATTGCTGGCGGTCAGCCGTTCAAGGATCTGGGCGCGATGTTCGTAGCGCACAAGAACGCTAAGGCGCGGATCGAGACACTGAAGCCGGCAGACGTTGTGGTGCCAGACCAGGTGGTCGACGCGAAAAGGACGATCAATCTCGGCGGCACGACGCTCGAACTGCTCTACGTCGGCAAGAATCACTCCGACAGCACGCTGGTGATGCGGTTGCCGAAGGAGAAGATCATCTTCACCGTCGATTGGATTCCGCTGCAATCGGTCCAGTTCCGAATCATGGCCGACACTTATATTCCCGACATCGAGGAGGGCCTCAAAAAGGTTATTGCGATGGATTGGGAGCGCTTGATCCCTGGGCATCCCGGCCCCGGCGGCCGCCAGATCGGGACCAAGGATGACGCACGCGCCGTGCTCGCTTATCTGCAAGACTTGTCGGCCGCGGTGAAGAAGGCCACTGACGAAGGCAAGTGCTACGCCGACGCCGAACGGGATTTGAAGTTGCCAAAATACGAGAACTGGGGGAATTACGGCCCGTTCCTGCCCATGAACATCGAGCGTTATTGCGATTTCCATAATCGCGGCATTTGACAGGGCGCAGCGCAAGGCTCGCGCGCGCAGAGAAGAGGCGATCCATGATCATCGAAAATCAAAAAGACGTCACCACAGCGGTCCTGTCGGAGCTGCAACGCGCGCCCGATGCAAGATTCAAGGAGATCATGTCCGCCTTCGTGCGCCACCTGCACGACTTCGTTCGTGAGGCGAGGCTGACGGAGGAGGAGTTCCACGCAGCAATGGCCTACATCATCGCGATCGGCAAGCACAGCAACGATTCCCACAACGAAGCGGTGCTGATGGCGGGCTCGCTCGGACTGTCGGCGCTGATCTGCCTGCTCAACCATGGCAACCAGGGGACGACCGAAACCGACCACAACATGCTCGGGCCGTTTTGGCGCATGCATTCGCCGGTGACGCCGAACGGCGGCTCGATCGTGCGCTCCCCCACGCCGGGGCCGGCGCTGTTCGTCAATGCCGCTTTCCGCGACGCGAAGGGCAAGCCGATCGTGGGCGCGGAGGTTGATATCTGGCACTCATCGCCTGAGGGCTTCTATGAGAACCAGGATCCTGTCCAGGCCGACATGAACCTGCGCGGCAAATTTTTCACCGACGCGGACGGCCGCATCAGCTTTCGCAGCGTCAAGCCCGCCGGCTATCCGATCCCCATCGACGGGCCGACCGGCGAGCTCTTGCGCGCGCAAGACCGGCACAACATGCGCCCCGCGCATCTTCATTTCCTTGCGTGCAAGGAGGGATTCAAGACTCTAATCTCGCAGCTCTACGTCCAGGACGACAAGTTCATCGAGACCGACGTGCAATTCGGCGTCACGCGTCATCTCATCGGCAATTACGTGCGCCACGAGAACGAGAAGGCGCCCGCCGCCGACATCAAGGGGCCGTGGTATTCGCTCGAGCACACTTTCGTCATGGAAGCGGGCCAGCCGAAGCTGCCGCGACCGCCGATCACCGGCAAGGCGAGCGGCGAGCGACCGAAGATTCCGCATCTTGCGTGACGGGGTGTCGTCATTGCCGGGCTTGACCCGGCAATCCATCATTCTTCGCAGAAAGTTTTCGAAGGCGATGGATGCGCGGGTCGAGCCCGCGCATGACGTACCCGTCGATTTGACGCTACCGCGCTTGTGCGGCGGCGCGATCGACCGAGGCCGCGGTCTGCCCGAACAGGATCGCGCGCTCCTCCGCGGTGCGGATGCCGCCCATGTTCGGGTTCACCGCCTTCGCCTTCTCGTAGGCGCGCTCGACCGCCGGGCGGGCGCGGATCGCTTCGAACCAGCGCTTGAGATGCAGGAAGTCGGCGATGTTCTGCCCCTGCCGCTCGTAAGGCACGATCCAGGGATAAATCGCCATGTCCGCGATCGAGTACTCGCCAGCGACGAAATTGCGGTCCGCCAGCCGCTTGTTGAGCACGCCGTAGAGGCGGTTGACCTCGTTGCGATAGCGGTCCATCGCATAGGGAATCTTGTCCACCGCGTAATGGCTGAAGTGATTGTTCTGCCCGGCCATTGGACCGAGATTGCCCATCTGCCAGAACAGCCACTGGATCGCCTCGACGCGCGCGCGCACATCCTTTGCCAGGAAGCGACCGGTCTTCTCGGCAAGATAGAGCAGGATCGCCCCGGACTCGAAAACCGCAATCGGCTCGCCGCCGCCGGCCGGCGCGTGATCGATGATCGCGGGAATACGGTTATTGGGAGAGATGGCGAGGAACTGCGACTTGAACTGCTCGCCCTTGCCGATATTCACCGGCATGATCTTGTACGGCAGGTCGGTCTCCTCGAGAAACATCGTGACCTTGTGGCCGTTTGGCGTGGTCCAATAGTAGACATCGATCATGGGCGTCATCCCTTGCACTGAAATCACACGGAGAATGCTCTAACATAAGGCTGGATGCGGAAGCCACCCGTGCGGCCAGCGATCAAAATCTGTGCCATGCATGGCTCCATTGTCCGCCAAGCATCCATGACCGCTCGCCGGCCGCGCTCGGTGATCGTGCAGCCGTAGGTACGCGACCGTGGACTAACGGAGGAACTACCCAAGCCTGATATTGGCCTCGCGCACCACGCGTCCCCACTTCTCGATTTCCGCCGCCACGAAGGCGCGAAACTCCTCGGGCGTATTTTCACGGAATTCGACGTTGAGCTGCCTGAGGCGCTCGACAATGTCGGGCTGTCGCAGCACCGCGTTCAGCCCGGCATTGAGCTTTTGCACGATCTCGGCTGAGGTACCGGCGGGCACAAACAACCCCTGCCACTCGTAGGCTTCGAATCCGGTCAGCCTTTCCGCGAGCGCCGGCACGTCGGGAAGCGCCGCGAGCCGGCCGCGGCCGGTGTGGGCGAGGCATTTGATGGTGCCCGCCTGGACGTGGCCGATCGAAGCGGCGGCGTTGGAGAAAAAAACTTCACCTGCCCGCCGATGAGATCGTTGAGCGCCGGACCGCCGCCGCGATAGGGGATGTGGTTGAGCTTGATGCCGGCGCGGTGCCTGAACATTTCGAGCGCGAGGTGTTGCACCGTGCCGTTGCCGGAAGACGCCCAGTCGAGTCCCCCCGGGGTCGCCTTGGCGAGCACGATCACGTCGGCGACGCTCTGTGCCTCCACCGATTTGTTGGCGAGCATGAGATTGGTGATGATCGCGCCCAGGAAAACCGGCTGGAAATCCTTGACCGTGTCATACGGCAGGTTGGCGTAAAGCGACGGGTTCACCGAATGCGCGGTGGCGTCGTACATGATGCTGTAGCCATCGCGCTCCGCCTTAGCCACCGCCGCGGCCGCGATCGTGCCGCCGGCACCGCCGCGGTTGTCGATCACGAATTGCGCGCCCCACATCTCGCCGAGCTTTTGGAACAAGAGGCGCCCGACGGTGTCGGCTCCGCCTGCCGGGGGATAGGGGATCACCACCTTGACCGGTCTTGCCGGATAGGCGCCTTGCGCCGACGCGGGCGCGGTCGCCGCGGCGAGCGGCAGCGCGGCCGGGAAGGCCAAAAACTCTCGCCGCGTCAGCGGAACTCGGTGGCGCACGGTTCCCTCCACTCCTTTGCGATAATTTGGAGCGGCAGTCCCCTGCCCGCCCTTTCGCCATCTTAGCCGCGGCGCCATATTCCGGCGATGGCGAAACATCCCGACGATCCGAACGCGCCGGCAAAGCCGAGGCAAAAACCGGCGCGCGATCCGGCCAAGCATTCGCAGAAAGACCCGGCGCGACCCACCCGCGCCAAGGCGGCACGGCCCGAGCAGCCGCCGATCGAGCCGGCGCTCGCCGACCTGCTCAATCCCGGCATCGGTCAGGGAACCGCGGGGCCGGGATCGCAGACGGGCCTGAAACCGCCGCCCGACAATTCATTCGACCGGCGCGCCGATTTCGCCGCCGCCCACCGCGCGCGCAAATCGACAGCGCAGGGACTGGGCGAAGCGCCGCAAGCGCCTTATCGGGGCGCTGCGCCGCTTGGAGACCTCGATCCCGACCTGGCGAAGGCGCTCGGGATCGACGACGAGGACGGCACGCCCGCGCAAACGGCAACCGATGCAGGTGAGGCGGCGCGGAGAGGCTCGCGCGGTGGCGTCCTTCGCGGCACGACCGGCGCGGTGGCGACCGTGCGCGCGCTCGAAACGCTGCTGCGCGAAGGCCGGCCGGAATTCAGCGCCCGGCCATGGACGCCGCATCGCCCGGCGCGCCCGGAGAAATCGGAAGGCGGGCAGCGGCTGGTGGTCAAATCGGATTTTTCGCCCAAGGGCGACCAGCCGCAGGCGATCGACGATCTCGTGGAAGGGGTCAGCCGGCACGATCGTACCCAGGTCCTGCTCGGCGTCACCGGCTCGGGCAAGACCTTCACCATGGCCAAGGTTATCGAAGCGACGCAGAGGCCGGCGCTGGTGCTCGCGCCCAACAAGACGCTCGCGGCCCAGCTCTACGGCGAGTTCAAGTCGTTCTTCCCGGACAACGCGGTCGAATATTTCGTCAGCTACTACGACTACTACCAGCCGGAGGCCTACGTCCCGCGCACCGACACCTATATCGAGAAGGAATCCTCGATCAACGAGCAGATCGACCGCATGCGCCACAGCGCGACGCGCGCGCTGCTCGAGCGCGACGACGTGATTATTGTGGCGTCGGTGTCGTGCATCTACGGCATCGGCTCGGTCGAAACCTACTCGGCCATGACGTTCACGCTCAAGCAGCGCGAGCGCATCGACCAGCGCCAGCTCATCGCCGATCTCGTCGCCTTGCAGTACAAGCGCTCGGCCGGCGATTTTTACCGCGGCTCGCTTCGCGTGCGCGGCGACGTGATCGAGATTTTCCCCGCCCACTACGAGGACCGCGCCTGGCGGGTTTCTCTGTTCGGGGACGAAATCGAATCGATCCACGAATTCGACCCGCTCACGGGAACGAAGACCGACGAATTGGAATTCGTAAAAATCTATGCCAACTCGCACTACGTGACGCCGCGCCCGACGTTGCTGCAGGCGATCGCCGGCATCAAGCAGGAGCTGCGCGCACGGCTCGCCGAGCTCAACGCCGCCGGCCGCCTGCTCGAGGCGCAACGGCTCGAGCAGCGCACGCTTTATGACCTCGAGATGATGGAGGCGACCGGAAGCTGCGCCGGCATCGAGAACTATTCGCGCTATCTCACCGGCCGCAAGGCGGGCGAGCCGCCGCCGACGCTGTTCGAATACGTCCCCGACAACGCGCTCGTTTTCGTCGACGAGAGCCACGTCACGATTCCCCAGCTCGGTGGCATGTACCGCGGCGACTTCCGCCGCAAGGCGACGCTGGCGGAATATGGCTTCCGCCTGCCCTCCTGCATGGACAATCGTCCGTTGCGGTTCGAGGAATGGGACGCCATGCGCCCGCAGAGCGTCGCCGTCTCGGCCACGCCGGGGCCGTGGGAGATCGAGCAGGCGCACGGCATCTTCGCCGAGCAGGTGATTCGCCCCACGGGGCTGATCGACCCGCCGGTCGAGGTGCGGCCCGCGCGCACCCAGGTCGACGACCTCGTCGGCGAGGTTCGCCAGGTCGCCGCGGCGGGTTACCGTTCGCTCGTCACCGTGCTGACCAAGCGCATGGCTGAGGACCTCACCGAATATCTGCACGAGCAGGGAATTCGCGTGCGCTACATGCACTCCGACATCGATACGCTCGAGCGCATCGAGATTATCCGCGATCTGCGCCTGGGCGCGTTCGACGTGCTGGTCGGCATCAATCTGTTGCGCGAAGGGCTCGACATTCCGGAATGCGCGCTGGTCGCAATTCTCGACGCCGACAAGGAAGGCTTTTTACGCAGCGAGACCTCGCTCGTTCAGACCGTCGGCCGCGCCGCGCGCAATATCGACGGGCGCGTGATCCTCTATGCCGACACGGTGACCGGATCGATGGAGCGCGCGATCGCCGAGACCAACCGCCGGCGTGAAAAGCAGGAGGCCTTCAATGCCGCCAACGGCATCACGCCGGAAAGCGTGCGCCGCGACATCGCCGACATTTTGGAGTCGGTCTACGAGCGCGACCACGTGCTGGTCTCGACCGGCGGCTGGCTTTCCGGTATCGGCGATGAAGATGCCGCCGCCACCATCGGTCACAATTTCGAGGCGGTGATCGCCGATCTCGAGACACGCATGCGCGCGGCCGCGGCCGATCTCGATTTCGAGGAAGCCGCGCGGCTACGCGACGAGATCAAGCGCCTACGCGCCACCGAGCTCGCGGTGCTCGACGATCCCACCGCCAAGGCGATCGCCATCTCGCGCAGCGGTTCTCCCCCTCTTCGTGTGGCCGGCGAGAGTCGCGGCCCGCGCAAACCGACCCTCGACGAGATGGGGCCCGGCGCGGCCAAAGAATCCAAGCCCTACCGGCCCGGCCCGCGCTCCACCTCCGGCCGCGCCGGCATGCGCGGCGGCTGGCGGCCGCGCGGGCGGTAGCGCGACGAGGATGGATTGCCGGGTCAAGCCCGGCAATGACGACTGCGGTATCATGCGCGCTCGGATAACCACCAAGGGAGCATGACATGCCCCGCGTCGTCGGCATCGACCACTTGGTGCTCAGCGTCGGCGATTTCGCCCGCTCGAAGGAGTTTTATCGAAAGCTGCTTGGCTTTCTCGGGTTCAAGCTCAAACACGAGTACGCCGATATGGCGGGCTGGAGCAATCGTAAGACACTCTTCTGGATCGCCGCCGCCGACGCCCAAGGCAGAAAGCGCAAATATCGCAAGGGCGACATCGGCTTCCACCACTACGCCTTCGAACTTGCGAGCCGCAAGGACGTGGACGCGCTCGGCGCCTTTCTAGAGCAGCACGGCATGCATGTGGTAGACCCGCCCGGCGAATATTACGGCCGTTCCTACTACGCGGTCTATTTCACTGATCCCGATGGCATGAAGCTCGAAGGCATGGTCTACAAGCCGCCGCCCAAGCCGCGCGGGCCGCGGAAGAAGAAGTAGGGCAACTGCTCCGAAGCATGCCCTTCCCGCTCATGCCCGCGCAGGCGGGCATCCAGAACCACGACCCTGGGCCCCCGCTTTCCCGGGGGTGAGCGGAGAAGGTCTGCAGGCGCTTGCATAGCTGCGTCCGCGGCGCTTCAATCAGCGCACCGCTCGCGCACGCGGGCGAGCCGACAAGGGAGGACCGTCATGGCAAAGGGACAGATGCGCTCGACCAAGGAAAAGAAGAAGCCGAAGGCGGAGTGGAACAAGAAAAAGAAAGGCGGTCCCACGCTCTCGCCGTTCGCCTTGGCGCGGGAGCCAATCCAGCCCGGGCAGAACCCGTTCGGGAAGAAGTCATAGCCGGCTTAAGCGTCAGCGCGGCGCGCGACGCTTTGTGCGGAGGGCGCGCGTTTCATCGACGTTCGCTCTTGCGTGAGCCGTTCGCCAGGCGCCATTAGATCTTGCTGCGCCAATCTGGTATCGCTGCCCACGCCGCGGGAGCGAACGGGGCATGTTCGAAGCGCTTAAGAACAAGGGCTATGAAATTGAGTTTGTCTCCCATTCATCCGCAATTCTGGAAATTGATTTTCCAGATGCGGCCGCTGAACTCGAACAAGCGATGCTCAACCAATCAGTTTCGATCGAGGAAATTATCCGATCGGGCGGCGGCGAAACGAAGGGTACGCAACGTCTCCGGAACGGTTTGACGGCAAAAGGGTGGGTCCAGGAGACATTCACAATCAAAAAGACCATCAATGACGAACCTCGCGAATCAATTTCTCACAAGGTCGATCACGTTCGGATTTTCGACCGCTCCAATGGCAAGCGGACAGACTTGCTCTCGAAATCGAATGGAATAATAAGGACCCTTTCTTCGACCGGGATCTGGAGAATTTTAAGCGGCTCCACGCAGAAGGGGGAATTTCGGTCGGGGTAGTGATCACGCGCGGCACGTCGCTCCAGGATAGCTTGCCCAGCTTTGTCCGACGGTGGGTCGATGAAAATCGCATAGATAGCTTCGACAGGCTCTCGGAACTGGGAATAGCGCAAACGGCGCGTCAAAAACGTGAGGTCATTAAACGCGTCGAACGAGTCCGCAAACCCATTCCGTTTCGCGAGGCATGGGCGGCTCAGTTTGTTTCGGACAAATTCGGCGCTGCCACAACCCATTGGCGCAAACTGGACGACCGAAGAGGTGTCGGCAATCCGTGCCCGGCTGTATTGATCGGTCTACCTGCGGCCATCGTGACATTCGGTGAGGATGTCGAAGAGGTGAAACAGTTGATAGAAGAAGGAGCGAAAGCCCTTAAGGAAGAAGAGCAATCGCCCTATTCGGCGGCTACAGTATATACCTGTGAGTGATGTGCATAGGTCTTCCAAGTGGGTCGATACCCGCCGTCCGCCTGATTGCCCCAAGAAGCCCAGCCGCTTCGCGTCCCTCGCGCGAATAGTTCGAGGTACGGTCCCGGTGAGCAGGATTCGATAATTTCGTACTGCTCGTCCGGTTTGCGGGAGTGCTCGCGTTTCCGAGTTGCCAACAGATTCACTTGGCGCCGCCCCGGCGCAAGCGTGCGTGCATTCTTTCCTTTCACTCCAAACAAGATCAGTTCGGTCACATTCCGAAAATAGAAGCCAACTCCGCGACCGTCGGAGCCGCCATCCTTTCGCACTTTGTGCCAGACGAGATTGGATTTGTACGTAAATCCCCAGGCCTCCAGGACTGCAAGTCCTTCAGGCAATAGCGCGTTTGGGCACCACAGATAGAGATGTGCCTTGGCGGCCGTGACGTGATCGATCGGAAGCGCTCTGATCTCCTCGAGCGTGAGGGTGTTGTACCGCGACAGCCGCTTATGCTCTGGCGCGACTTTTCCTGTTTTGTTGGTGAACTGCCACGGCGGATCGGCAAGGATGGTGGCGAAGCGCTGGTCGCCAACAAATCCGATTAGGTCGATCGCCGGAGCGGCCAATGAGCGTACCCCGATCTGGGAACAAAACGAGAACTTAGCACAGCTGGAGCGGTTGTCCAGGGCCCCTCGAATCGGCGTCAGTCTAGCCGAGTTCGGCGGAGGAGCGGAGGTCTGCACTTCGTTATTGCAGCATCCTATCGCCGCGCTCCGCCCGTACCTGTCGTCTCCGCCAGCCGCCCCGGCTGCGCGTCCCGATCATTCAAAAAGCCGAGCGGCTGCGCTTGGGTGTCGTCGAACACGGCGGCGCTGAGCGGGCCGCCCATCACTGCTGCGGTGTCGAGGTTGAGGCGCCGGCGGCGCAGATCGGGGGTGCCGGTCCGCAGCGGGGTGTGGCCGTGCACGATGAAGCGCCCGCAATCAACCTCGTCGCAATAGGTGAGAAACGGCTCGCGCATCCACACCATCACCTCGGGCGCTTGCTCGGCAAGCGGCAGGTCGAGATCGATGCCGGCGTGGACGAAGAAGCGCAGCCCGTCGTCGTGGCAGAACGGCAGCGCCGCGAGCCAGTCGAGATGCTCCGGCGAAATGCGGCCGCCGCCGTAATTGCGCAGCGTGCTGGCGCCATTGTTGGCGAGCCACAGCGGCACCGCGCGCTCGCTCGCATGCGCGTCGATCGCCATCTGCTCGTGGTTGCCGCGCAGGCAGACGATGGTGCCGGGCTGTCCCGCCTGGCGGCGCATGAGGAGTTCGATCACGCCCCGGCTCTGCGGCCCGCGATCGATATAGTCGCCGAGAAAGACGTAGCGCGCCGCCCGTCCGCCGGCATGCGCCTCGCACGCCGCCATCAGGCGGCTGAGCTTGTCGAGACAGCCATGAATGTCGCCGACTGCAAAGGTCAGCGGTGAGGCGGCGTCGGCGGGCATGGATTTCCTTACGGCAAAAGCGTCACCAGCATGTTACAACCGCCGTGCGCGGTTTCGAAATATCTTGGCCGCGCAGCCAAGCCGGCACAAAAAGGGGAGACGCCATGACATTCCGCAGCTACGTCATTCTTGCCTGCGGCGCAGCAGCGCTCGCCGCGCTCGTTGTTCCCGTCCGCGCCGGCGGCGACAAAGTCGCCTTTCCGGACAACCACGAGGCGGCTGGCGTGCTGTTCACGACCGTGGATCGCGCCGACAACAAGCAGTTCCGCGAGTTCTACACCAGCGCGGCGGCGCTCGAGGCGGCCAAGAAGGGCGAGCCGCTGCCGAGCGGGACCGTGATCACCATGCGTCAATACGCTGCCAAGCTCGATGCCCAAGGCAATCCGGAAAAGGATGCCAACGGCCGCTCCATCAAAGGCGACCTCGTCGGCTACGCGGTGATGGAGAAGCGCACCGGCGGGGGCAGCGAATATCCCGAAAACGTGCGCAACGGCGAGTGGGAGTACCAAGCCTTCAAGCCGGACAAGACCGTGAACACAAGCGCCAATCTCGGTGCCTGCTTCAACTGCCACAAGCCGCTCGACAAGCAGGATTACGTTTACCTCTACGACAAGCTGAAGGCCGCCTCGAAATAGCGGCGCGACGACCCCCGGCTAGGGACCGGCATACTCCGCTGCCCGGGAGAAAGCCGTCTTTCGCTCGCGGAAAGTGCCGGATCGCGCGCGTTTATCGGTGCGGCCGGAGCGAGCAAAAGCCACTGCGCGGACTCCATTCGACCGCGAAGTCGTCACATTCTCGTGCGGAAATTGACCGGTGGAGTTCTGCCCGCAGGGGCGCCGAACGGGGGTACCATCATGACCTTTCTCAAGACGCGTGAGTCCGCCGAGATCGACACGTCGGCGGAGACGGAAGTGGAAGGGGAGATCCGCGAATTCGTCCGCCGTGACGTTGTCGGCATCCGCCGCCAGCCGGAGAGCGACAGCGAACTCGTCGCCAACAATATCAACCAGCTGCTTCAGCGCGTGGCCGGGACTTCGGTGCAGGAGATCGACAAGCTGATCAGCGAGCTGCAGACGCTGCGCGATACGCTGCAAAGCGAGGCGGCGCGCGTGCAGCGCGAGATCGTCGAATACGCGACCTTGAGCCAGGCGGCCCTGCAGTCGACCAAGATCATCGCTGAAAGCCTGACGCATTGGAAAAAAGTGCCCGACGCGCCGAGCCTTCGCGATTAGCCTCCCACCACTTGCCAGATCCGCGCGCCGGCCATTCCGGCGCGCGATTTTTTTTGCTCTCCAACGGCTCATAATTTGAGTCGTCCCCGCGCATAGCGCGTCGAAGACGCGCGTGAACGCGCTTATGCTGGGGACCCAAAACCACGGCCTCTGGAATATGGGTCCCCGCTGTCGCGGGGACGACGATTTTGGAAATTCGCAAAAAGGCCTCGCCGGCGGCGCCCGGCGAGGCCCAGTCGAGGGAGGAAACGCCCAAGAGGGCGATGGTAGAACCACTACCACCATCACCGATCGCTCGGTGACCCCACTACCATATGCGCGAGCTGCCCGTCCGAGCGTGAAGCAGCTCACATTGAAGGGAGGATCCGTGGCGGCCGCGGCCCGCGCGCAGCGGCAGCGCCGCCGGTCAGACCTTGACCTTCTCGTCCTCGACGACGCGTTTGACCGCGGCACGCTTGAGCATGCGATCCTTGAACGCCGTGTAGTGCTTGAGCTCCCCCATCGGCAGCTCGCGGCGCACGCCCCAGGTGTAGAACACGAAGCCGTACGGATCGACCACGGAGTACTTGTCGCCGAACCATTCCCGGCCCGCGAGCTTGCCGTCGATCTGCTTCAGATAGCCGTGGAAGGTTTTCAGCCCCGTCTCCTTGAGCGTGGGGAAAGCCGACGGGTCGGCTGCGTAGCGCTCGGGCCGACCGACATGGGCATGCGCGGGATGCACGCTCGCCGCGAAGAAGCCGATCAGCGACAGCGCTTTGGCTTCCGCCACCGGATCGGACGGCCACAGCCCGAAACGCTTGCCCAGATAGGGCAGAATGGCGGTGTTCTCCGCCAGCGGCTCGCCGTCGTCGAGCTTGAGCGCGGGCACGCGGCCCTGCGGGTTGATCTTGAGGTACGCCTCGGTGCGCTGCTCGCCGCCGGCGAGATCGACCTTCTGCGGCTGATATTTGTCGCCACTCTCTTCCATCACGATGTGCGCAGCCATCGAACACGCGCCCGGCGCGTAGTACAACGTCAACATAGCGGAACCTCCTTTTGTCACACGCGCAGCGTCGTAACGCTAAAGCGCGCGTGGATCATAGGAGGGCGTCATGTACAATGCCAGCGCGAGCACGTTCGTGTTCCGCACGCTGCGCAGGGTGTTCCTTCGGCCTGCGAGAGGCGCACCTCGACAAACGCTGAAGAGACTTAGGGCAGCAGCTTGTAGCGGGGGATCATTGCCACGACGAGGCGACTCGCCGGATCGACCACGACGATTCGGTCATCGAACTTCACGAATTTGTGCCCCCGCACGAGCGGAATGTCGCGGGTGACGGCGGCGGGCAAATCCTGCATCGGCACTCCAGCGGGAAGCGCATCGGCAACGGTGGGCGCCGGCGCCTGCGCGACCGGCGCGTCCGCGATGCCCATCACCCCGTCGTAAATGCGGCCGCGCTGCTCGCCGTGCGCGCGCTTGTCGCGGGGCGGGCTGCCGGTGGTCTCATCCATGGCCCAAGCATCCTCGTCGGCGATCCAGCGAGGGCCGTTATGGGCGACTACGAAGGCGACGCAAGCAGCGAGCGCCATCATGATCGCGCCGCGCAGTGCAGGTCGACTCCGAAGCGTAAGCCGCAAGGCAGAATTGGCATCCTCCCAGCTGCCTTAACGCATCAGGCCTCCGCTGCGTTTCATCGCCTACGGTTGCGCGCACGCCTCAGGTCGGCGGGTGGCGGGTTTTCCCCATCCCAGTATTTTCAATAGATTGGCGCTGCCACCGCCGTTAACCATCGCGCCAGCCGCGATGGTGCTCTGGTGTGCAGCGGTCGCCCTCGGAAATTCGGCCCACAAAATGCCAAGGCCCTCGTGTTCGATGGAACGATCGAAGCGTGCGGAAGCGGACGATGTATCGACTCCAACTATGCGCGCTGCCGCTAGTGCTGGCGCTGCTACCGGGCGCGGCACTGGCGCAGACGCCGGACCATGCCAACGACGAGGCGCCGCTCGAGCTGCCGGCCGACGCGCCGCTCGATCTCTCGACCCCGGAGCTCGAACCCGGCA
>DATFQX010000464.1:0-9762 GCA_035263865.1 Xanthobacteraceae bacterium | reverse complement strand
CTGATGCCATTGCCAGACATCGCCTTCGAAAGCTGCCTTGGCGTTTATTTTGTATTGGTGCATGTAGAGCTTTTCGCCAAACACCTGCTCGACTGGTCCGATCAGCCGCGGATGATGGCCGAGGAGGCGAAAGGCCTCGTTATAGGTGTGTGCGGCAAAGGCGGTGCGGGGTGCGCCGGTCTTCTCGCGCCAGACCTCCTGGCGGTTGGTTCTGAGAATTTTGTCGGCCTCGCTGCGTAGAACCGCGACCTCCTCCTCGGCGAAGCAATTCGGGAAAAACAGATAGCCCTGCTCGTCGAAGGTTTTGATCTGCTCGGGTGTGAGCTTCATGGCGTCCTCCCGGGGGGACTTTCGTTGCGGACAGTGTAACGGCTGGCGGCGTCAAAATCACGTGCCGTCATGCGCCGGCCGATCACACCGGTGTGTGCATCCATGATTGAGGCTTGCCTGCGGCGGCGGCCCCTATTAGGAAGCTCGCGCCCGGCAACCGGAGATTCTCATGGCCCTGCTCGCAGAATCGCTCAAGCGCATCAAGCCGTCCGCCACCATCGCGGTTACGGACAAGGCGCGGGCGCTCAAAGCTGCTGGCCGCGACGTAATTGGATTGGGTGCGGGGGAGCCGGACTTCGATACGCCGGAGAATATCAAACGCGCTGCCATCAAGGCGATCGAAGGCGGCAAGGCGGCGAAGTACACCGCGGTCGACGGTATTCCAGAACTCAAAGCCGCCATCGCGCGCAAGTTCAAGCGCGAGAACGGCCTCGACTACAAGCCGAGCCAGATCATCGTCGGCACTGGCGGCAAGCAGGTGCTCTATAACGCCCTCGTCGCGACGCTTGATCCGGGTGACGAGGTGATCCTCGCGGCGCCCTATTGGGTGAGTTATCCCGAGATGGTCATGCTCGCCGGCGGGGAGCCGATCGGCGTGCCCACCACCATCGAGTCGGGATTCAAGATGACCGCCGTGGCGCTCGAGCGCGCGATCACGCCCAAGACCAAATGGGTGCTGCTCAATTCTCCGTCGAACCCGACCGGCGCGGCCTATACCCGCGCCGAGCTCAAGCAGCTGACCGACGTCCTGGTCAGGCATCCGCATGTTTACGTGATGACCGACGATATGTACGAGCACCTCGTCTACGACGAGTTCCAGTTCACCACGGCGGCTCAGGTCGAGCCTCGGCTCTACAACCGCACACTGACAGTGAACGGCGTCTCTAAGACTTATTGCATGACCGGCTGGCGCATCGGTTACGGCGGCGGGCCCGAACCGCTGATCAAAGCAATGGCGATGATCCAGTCGCAATCGACCTCGAATCCGACGGCGGTGTCGCAATGGGCGGCGGTCGAGGCGCTCGACGGACCACAGGATTTCATCGCCAAGCACAACGCCATCTTCAGAGAGCGACGCGACCTTTGCGTATCGATGCTCAACCAGGCACGCGGCATCCATTGCCCGAAGCCCGAGGGCGCGTTTTACGTCTATCCGTCTTGTGCCGGTGCCATCGGCAGAACTGCGTCGACCGGTCATAAGCTCGTCACCGACGAGGATTTCGTCAGCGAGCTGTTGGAGGCGGAAGGCGTGGCGGTGGTGCAGGGCACGCCGTTCGGTTTTGGTCCCGCGTTCCGCATCTCGTATGCGACCAAGACCGAGGACGTCGAGGAAGCGTGCCGGCGCATCCAGCGCTTTTGCGGCAACTTGACATGATGATGACGATCTTGCGTAACGTCGGCTGATGACTCACAGCCCATCGGGCTTGTGCAATCGAGCAAAAGGAGGGTCCATATGTTTCGTTATGCCGTCGGGACAGCGGCGCTAGCGCTCGCCGTTGCGTGCGCCGAGCCAGCGGCGGCCCAGCGCGTGCGGGCCGGTGTCCTGACTTGCGACATCTCAGCCGGCATGAGCTTCATCATCGGCTCGCAGAAGTCGGTCGCCTGCACGTTCGCGCCGGAGCCGCCGGGACCGCAGCAGGTCTACAACGGCTCGATCAGCAAGTTCGGGCTGGATATCGGCGCCACCGGCGGCGGGGTTATGGTGTGGGCGGTGTTCACGGATAGCATCGCGCCGCCGGGCCCGACCTTTCTCGCCGGTGACTATTTCGGTGCGACAGGTCAGGTCACGGTCGCCGCGGGTCTCGGCGCCAACGTTCTCATCGGCGGTTCCAGCAATACGGTCGCATTGCAGCCGGTCTCGATAGCCACTTCGGTCGGAGTGAACCTCGCGCTGGGTGTGGCAGAACTTCATCTGCGCCCCGGCCCCTAGCTGGCGCAGTTCCGTGCGGTCACGGCCGCCTTCGAGGCGGCCGTTTTCATTGGGATGAAGCGTGTATCGTCCTGCGCGCTTTGCCGTCGTGTGTGGAACAACGACGCCCCTTGCCAAGTCCCCCTCCGGCCTGAAACGATGGTTCAAACGGTCTCACAGAACGGGCCGTATCTCGTCGCTATCGGAGGCGGAGAATGGCACAGAACGGCACACGAGCGACGGGTCCACGGTGCATTGCGCTGGTGGGCCCATTCCAGAGCGGCAAGACGACGCTGCTCGAGGCGATCCTCGCGCGTACCGGCGCGATCCAGCGTCAAGGCACGGTCGAGGCGGAAAACACGGTCGGCGACGCCAGCAAGGAAGCGCGTCATCACAAGATGAGCGTCGAACTCTCCATTGCCAGCACCAATTTCATGGGCGATACCTATACTTTCGTCGATTGTCCGGGGTCGGTTGAATTCGTGCACGACATGCGCGCGGCGCTGCCGGCAGTCGACGCCGCTGTGGTGGTATGCGAGCTCGACGAAAAAAAGGTGCCGCAGCTTCAGCTCATTCTGCGCGAGCTTGAAGCGCAAAAAATTCCCCGCTTTTTGTTTCTCAACAAGATCGATAAGGCGGATTCCACCATTCATGAGGCGCTGAGGCTCTTGCAGCCCGCCTCGCGTGGCAAGCTGCTGCTGCGACAGATACCGACCTTCTCCGGCGATATCATCACCGGCTTCGTCGATCTCGCGCTGGAGCGCGCGTTTGTCTACAAGGAGCACGCGCCGTCGGAAGTTGTTCCGCTCGAAGGTGATGCGCTCGATCGCGAGAAGACGGCAAGATTCTCGATGCTCGAGACGTTGGCCGATCACGACGACGAGTTGATGGAGCAGCTGCTCGAAGACATCCAGCCACCGCGCGACAAGGTATTCGACGATCTGTCGAAGGAATTACGCGAAGGTCTGGTCTGCCCAGTGCTGCTCGGCTCCGCCACGCGTACCAACGGGGTGCTGCGCCTCATGAAGGCGCTGCGCCACGAGTCGCCCGGCATCGCCGAAACCGCGAAGCGGCTCGGCGTGAAAGGAGGCCAGACCGTCGCTTACGTGCTCAAGACCATCAATAGCGCCCATGGCGGCAAGATGTCCGCGGTCCGCGTGCTCGCGGGAAAGATCGGAGACGGCGCCAATCTAATGAATGCAGACGGGCAGGTCGGGCGCGTCGCGGCTGTTTTCAAGCTCATGGGTCTACAGACCGAGAAACGCGGCGCCGCCGAGGCGGGCGATACCGTCGCACTCGGCAAGCTCGATCACGCCGAGACCGGGGAGACTTTGAGCGACGGACAGCAGCCGCACCCGCCCGTCGCAAAAGCGGTTCCTCATCCGCCCGTGCTCTCCATCGCGGTCGTGGCCAAGGAGCGCAAGGACGACGTCAAGCTCGGCCAGGCGCTGGGGAAGCTGCTGGAGGAGGATCCCTCGATCAGCGTGGTTCATAATGCCGAGGCGCACGAAGTGGTGCTTTGGGGGCAAGGCGAGATGCAACTGCGCGTCGCCACCGAACGGCTGGTCGAGCGCTTCGGCATCCCCACCACTTCGCATAAACCAACGGTCGGCTATCGCGAGACCATCAAGAAGGGCATCGTGCAACGCGGTCGCCACAAGAAACAGTCGGGCGGCCACGGCCAATACGGCGATGTCGTTCTCGACATCAAACCGCTGCCGCGCGGCTCCGGCTTCAACTTTAGCGAGGAGATCAAGGGCGGCGTGGTGCCACGCAATTACATTCCTTCGGTGGAGGAAGGCGTCATCGAGGCGCTCAAGCACGGGCCGCTGGGATTTCCGGTGGTCGACATTGCGGCGAAGCTCATCGACGGCTCGTATCACACCGTCGATTCCTCGGACATGGCGTTCCAGCTTGCCGGGCGGCTCGCGATCCACGAGGGTCTGCCGCAGTGTCAGCCCGTGCTGCTCGAGCCGATCTACCAGGTCGAGATCGTCTGCCCGTCGGAGGCGACCGCCAAGATGAATGCCCTCATGTCGGGCCGGCGCGGCCAGATTCTTGGCTTCGACACGCGCGAGGGGTGGGACGGCTGGGACGTGGTGCGAGTGCAGATGCCGGAATCGGAGATCGGCGATCTCATCGTGGAGGTGCGTTCGGCCACTGCCGGCGTGGGCAGCTTCACCTTCAAGTTCGATCATATGGCCGAATTGATGGGCCGCACCGCCGAGCAGATCGTGGCGGCGCGTAAGTCGGCCGCGGCTTAACCGGGTTGCGGCAGCCCGTGATTGCGGTGCGCTAATCCCCGTGCGGGGCGCTGCCGTCCCCGCCGGCGACGATGTTTCGTTTCGGAATGATGGAAATGCGGCCACTCGCCTCGAAGATCGCAAATTTGATCTCGTCCATACGCTCCAGCCCGTGAGCGCGCCGCGCCGCTTCGAGCACGTCCTCCTCGCTGATGCGGGCGCGGCGCAAGCGGGCGCTCAAGACATCGCCGTTCTCGACCACCACGGTCGGCACGCCTTTTAGAACATGGGCGAGGCGCGGCACGTCCCGTTCCAGCAAAGAGACGGCAACATCGACGACGACGAAGGTTGCGATCACCAGGAACGCATGCGTGAGCGAGTAATCCTGCCCCATCAATGCCCGCGAAGCGGCGCCGCCGATGATGAGGAACAGAATGAAGTCGAATACCGTCAACTGGCCAAGCGTGCGCCGGCCGGTCGCTCGGATTACGAGCCAGAGGATGAAATAGACCACGAGTGACTTGATGACGCTGTCCATGGTGCTCTCACGGGTAAACAAGGATTGAGAATGCAACGCGTCCTTCGGGACCGGCGGCCGCGGTCAGATCGAAGCGTCCGAACGAGCGCGGGTGGGCCCGCAGCACGACCGAGAGTTCGCCCGTGGTCGGCGCCTGAAACACGAATTCCAGGCCTTGCGGTCCGGCGCTGCTTCGCAGCGGACGCGGCTCCATGTCGGCGATCTGGAAATTGTCTGCGAATGGTGGGCTCAGCGTCAAACTGGCTTCATCGCCATAGGAGACAAGAATTCGCGCGTTGAAACGCGCCAACGCCGTGACGCGCTGGAAACGTTCGTAGGTCAGCGACAGTCCGCCATCCGTCACCGTGCTCTTGCTGAGCGGCCCGTGTGCCAACAATCCGGTGAGCGCAATCAGAAGGATGACCGCCAGCACGATCCATGTCGCGCGCTCCCATGCCCAGAACGCGTTCTGGAGCCGGATGCTCTCCGGGATGGGATAATTGCGATTATGGCGCTCGCGCATGAAAATGAGCACTCAATGGAAAACGCGAGCTTGGCGGTCTAGGTTCCCCTATTGCTGTGCGTCATCACCCGACTCTGGCGCAGGCGTGACTTGCCCGTGATGACGTGCCGGCGTATCGAGGAGTGCGCCTTCATCGTCTAGGGACGAGCAGCCATGCACGTCATCCGCCGCCGCGGGTGGGAAATCCCCGAACGCCTTGCCACGCCGGAGCACCTCTTCTGGAACCGACGCGCCTTTCTGGCGGGAAGCGGCGCGGCCGCGTTATCGCTCGCGCCCAACTTTGCGCTCGCCCAGCGCATTAGCGACCTGCCGGACCCGACCAAGGACCTCTACCCAGTCGGCCGCAATGAAAAATACGCGTTGGATCGGCCGGTCACCGACGAAAAGATTAATACCAACTACAACAATTTCTACGAGTTCGGCTCGAGCAAGAGCGTCGCCAAGACGGCCCAAGCACTCAAGCTGCGGCCCTGGATGGTCAAGATCGACGGCATGCTGGAGACGCCGCAGGAGATCGGCATCGACGATCTCATCCGCAAGATGCCGCTGGAGGAGCGCCTCTATCGGCATCGTTGCGTCGAGGCATGGTCGATGGCGATTGCGTGGACCGGCTTTCCATTCGCCAAGCTGGTGGAATTGGCCAAGCCTTTGTCCGCGGCAAAGTACGTGCGGATGGAGACCTTCCTCGATCCTTCTGTCGCGCCCAGCCAGAAGCAGAGCTGGTATCCCTGGCCCTACGTCGAAGGCTTGACCATCGCCGAGGCGACCAACGAGCTCGCTTTCCTCGTCACCGGCGCTTACGGCAAGCCGGTGTCGAAAGTGCAGGGCGCGCCGTTGCGTCTGGCGGTGCCGTGGAAATACGGCTTCAAGTCCATCAAATCGATCGTGCGCTTCAGCTTCACCGATCAGCGGCCGAAGAGTTACTGGGAGGCGTTGCAAGCGTCCGAGTACGGCTTTTGGGCCAACGTCAATCCGGGGGTCGCGCATCCGCGCTGGAGCCAGGCGACCGAAGAGCTCATCGGGCGCAATGAGCGCCGGCCGACGCTCATCTTCAACGGCTATGGCGAGTACGTCGCCGACCTCTACAAAGGCCTGGAGCACGAGCGGCTCTGGGCCTGAGCGATCGCCGGCACAAAGACCCGGGCCGAGCTGCCGGACGGTTTTATGGATTTTCGCCCGTTTCGGCCTCTGCCAACCGGCTGCGCCAGTCCTTGCGGCTGCGCATGAGCGACAGCGCCGCCAATGCCAGCAGCGCGGCGCACAGGCCGAGCAACGCCGCCGCAATCGGGCGCTGGAAGAAGATTGCCCAGTTGCCGTTCGACATGATCAGCGACTGGCGCAGCGACATCTCCAACGTTGGTGCGATCACCAGCCCGAGCACCAAAGGTGCGGGATCGAACCTGAATTTACGTAAACCATAGCCGATGATGCCCATGATCAGCATGATCCAGACGTCGACGATCGAATGACTGACCTCGTAAACGCCGATGATGCAAAACATGATCACCAATGGATAGAGATAGGCGTAAGGAATTCGCAGCACGTTCACGAAAATGCCGACAAGCGGCAAATTGAGCGCGAGCAACATGAGGTTGCCCACATACATGGAGGCCACGAAGCCCCAGAACACGTCGGGATGCTCGTTCACCAGCGTCGGCCCCGGTGGGACGCCATGGATCATCAGTGCTGCAATCAGCACGGCCGTGATCGGGCCGGTGGGAAGACCGAGCGCCAGCATGGGCACGAACGCGCCGGTGGAGGCCGCGTTGTTGGCCGATTCGGGCCCTGCAACGCCCGCGACCGCGCCCTTGCCGAATTCCTGTGGCTGCTTCGAGAGCCGTCGCTCGACTCCGTAGGATAGAAAACTCGAAATGATGTGAGCCGATCCGGGTGTAAGTCCGATCAGAAAACCGAGCAGCGAACCGCGTGCGATCGGCATGGCCGATTGCCGCCATTCGCGGCGGCTGGGCAGGAGTTCGCGCAGGCGCGGCGCGATCACCTTGCCGACGACGGTCGCCGACGGCGTCGACAGAATCTCGCCGAGTCCGAATAGGCCGATCGCGACCGGCACGATGCCAATTCCGTCGCCAAGCTCGGCGATATCAAAGGAGTAGCGAAAGTGGCCGGTCATATTGTCGATGCCTATGGTGCCCAGCAGGAGCCCGAAGCACGCCATCAGCAGCGTGCGCGGCAGCGACGTCGATGACATGTAGGCGAGGAATATGAGGCCTAGCACGAGCAGCGCGGCATATTCCGGCGGCCCGAAGCGTAGCGCGAATGTTGCGAGCGGCGGCGCGATCAGCGTGAGCATGAGCACCCCGAACGTGCCCGCGATCCACGAGCCGACGGCGGCGATGCACAAGGCTGCGCCGGCGCGCCCTTTCTGCGCCATGGCGTAGCCGTCGATGCAGGTCATGACCGAGGCGGCTTCGCCCGGAATGCGCATCAGGATTGAGGTGGTCGAGCCGCCGTACTGCGAGCCGTAATAGATGCCGGCCAGCATCACCACTGACTTGGTGGTGTCGAGCCCGAATGTCGCGGGCAGGAGGATGCTGATGCCGGACAGCGGCCCGATGCCGGGCAGGACGCCGACGATGGTGCCGACGAGGCAGCCGAGGAAGGCATACCACAACACATCGGGCTGGAGCGCGACCGAGAAGCCGAGCAGGAGGCTTTCCAAGGTGCCCATCACTGGAATCCGAGAATGCCGCGCTCGAGCGGTGTCCTGAGTAGCACGGTGAACAGCAAATACGTAAGTCCGACCACTCCGATGCTGAAGCCGGCGGCCACTAGCGGGTTGCGCCGCTCGGTCAAGAAGGTTAGCGCAAACAGCAAGAGCGCCATCGTGATCGGGAAGCCCAGCGTTTGATAGAGCGCGATGGCGGCTGCGGTGATGGCGACGACCCGCGCGGCGTGCGGCAGGTCGCGCCACGCGACGGTCGCAACCGGTGCGCTCTCGTTGGCGCGCAGGATGAGCAACAGAGCGAACGCGATGAGGAAGCTCGCGATCAGTTTCGGCATCATGCCGGCGCCTGGAAACGACAGCGTGCCGAACGGGAGATCGCCGCTGAGCGCGAATACGAGCAGGCCGAAGGCGACAAAGGCGCCCCCCGCGATGTGGTCGCTGCGCAGAGTCACGCTCTCTCCGTTCCCCTCCCGCCGGCGCAAGTGCGCTGCGCGGAGTTCAACGCGCTCGGTTTGTGGCGCTGTGTAATGGCGCGCGGCCTAGATCACCCCTCGACCTTGCCGATCGATCGGATCGCCGCTTCGATGCGCTTGCTGTCGGCTTCCCAGAATGCCGCGAATTGCGCCTGATCCATATAGGCGAGCTCCTGTCCGAGATTGGCGAGCGCCGCTTTGAACGGGTCGCTGTGCGCCGCCTTGTCGACCGCTTCGCGCAGATACGCGATGACATCCGCTGGTGTGCCCTTGGGCGCAAACATGCCGACCCAGAGATAATATTCGATATCGTAGCCCAACTCCTTCATCGTCGGCACGTCGGGAAGCGCCTTCGAGCGTTGCGCGCCGAACAAAGCAAGCGGCCGCGCCTTGCCTGCCTTGATCTGCGAGAGGCTCGCCGAAATCGAGGAGACCAGCATCTGCGAATTGTTACCGAGAAATGCGGTGAGCGCCGGCCCGCCGCCCTGGGTCGGCAGGTGCCTCAGCTTTAAGTCGCCGGCGGCGGCGGTGAACAGCGCGGTCGGGATGTGCAGCGCGCCGTAGAGGCCCGAGGAGCTGAAGATGATTTCGTTCGGCCGTTTCTTCGCGTCATCGATCAGATCTTTGAGACTCTTATAGGGTTGCTGGTCGTTGACGATCAGGACGCACGGATCGGCGACCAGGCGCGCGATCGGCACGAAGTCGGCGCGGGTGAACTTTGGCGTGCGTCCGAAGAGCTTGTCGACTTCGGCAAAACCGGAGATCGAGGTGAGATGGAGAAGCAGGGTATAGCCGTCGGGCTTGGCATTGGCGACGAACTGCGCACCGACGGCCCCTGCGGCGCCTGATTTGGTCTCGATCACCACCGGCTTCTGCACCATCGGCTCCATCACCGCGGCGAGCGGACGGCCGACCACATCCGCGGCGCCGCCCGGCGGGAACGGATTGACCATGATGATCGCGTGCGTTGGATAGGCGCCCTCTTCCGCGAAGGATGTCTTGAGGGTGGCCGCTGCGGCAGCAGAGCCGAAGATGAAGCCGCGTCGATCCATGCTGTCCTCCCGAGGATCGCCTCGCGTTC
>DATFQX010000463.1:0-3103 GCA_035263865.1 Xanthobacteraceae bacterium | reverse complement strand
CGCAGCAGGGCGGCGGGATGCGGCGCATCGGTGTGCTCAATGGACTGTCCGAGACGGATGCCGAGGCGCAGGCCTGGGATGCCGCTTTTCGAAAGCGGCTCGACGAGCTTGGTTGGATCGACGGGCGCAACGTACGTATCGACTATCGTTGGGGCGCCGGTAGCGTCGATCGCATGCAGCTGTTTGCCAAGGAGTTGGTGCGCCTCAGTCCCGACGTGATGCTCGCGGTAACGACGCCCGCCACCGCTGCGCTGCAGCGGGAGACCCGCGCCATCCCGATCGTCTTCGCCATCGTCTCCGATCCGGTGGGCAGCGGCTTCGTCGCGAGCCTCGCCAATCCCGGCGGCAACATCACCGGCTTCATCAATATCGAAGCATCGTTGAGCGGCAAATGGCTCGAGCTGCTGCGCGAGATCGCACCTGCGATCGCGCGGGTCAGATTCATGTTCAACCCGCAGACCGCGCCCCATGCGCGATACTATTTGGACACGTTCCGCTCCGCCGCCTTGGCATTCGCGATCGACTCGATCGAAGCGCCAGTGAACGGGCCGGCCGAGATCGAAGCCACCGTCACGATGTTCGCGCGCGAAGCAGGCGCCGGACTCATCATAATGCCGGACACCACCATGCAGCTTTACCGCGACACGATTATCTCGCTGGCCAATCGCTACCGCTTGCCCGCTGTCTATCCGTTCCGTTTCTTCGTCGGTGCTGGCGGGTTGATGTCTTATGGGATCGATCTGGCCGACCTGCTGCGCGGCGCTGCGGTCTATGTCAATCGCATCCTTCGGGGCGCTAAACCCGACGAGCTTCCGGTGCAGCTGCCGACCAAGTTCGAGCTCACCGTCAATCTAAAAACAGCCAGAGCGCTCGGCCTTACCTTCCCGCCGACGCTGCTCGCGCGCGCCGACGAGGTGATCGAATGAAACGTCGCGAGTTCATCGCACTCCTCGGCGCGGCGGCCGCATGGCCGCTCGCGGCGCGCGCGCAGCAGTCGGCAATGCCGCGGGTCGGCGTGTTGATGCCGTATGCTGAAACGGATTCTTTAGCTCAGGTTTGGTTGAAGGAATTTGCGGAAGCAATGCAGGCGGTCGGCTGGACCGATGGCCGCAACATTCGGCTCGATGTTCGATGGGCCGGCGGCATGGCCGACCGTATACAAAAGTTTGCGAAAGAACTGGTCGATTTGCAGCCCCAAGTCGTTTTTGCCATGACCACGCCCTCGGTCAACGCCGTGCGACGGGAATCCCGCACGGTACCGATCGTGTTCACTCAAGTTACTGATCCCGTCGCTCAAGGCTTGGTCGAGAGCTTGGATCGGCCGGGAGGCACCATCACTGGTTTGACCATCCTAGAACCCGAAATCGGCGGTAAATTGGTGCAGGTGCTTAAAGAGATTGCGCCTCAGACGATGCGCGCCGCGGTTATCTTCAACCCAGACACGGCTCCTTATTACAAATTATACATGAACGCGAGCGAGGCTGCTGTTGCCCCCTACGCAATGAAAATATTTGAAGCCCCGCCTATAACCGCGCTGAGATTGAAGCCGCCGTATCCGCGCTCGCACGCGAACCGGGCGGCGGCGTGATCGCGATGTCGGATGGCTTTACTGTGATTCATCGTGACCTGATCATCGCACTGGCGGCCAGATACGGGTTGCCTGCGGCGTATCCGTTTCGTTTCTTCGTCATGGATGGCGGCCTAATTTCCTATGGCGTTGACTTGAATGACATGCAACGGCGCGCCGCCGGCTACGTTGATCGCATTCTCAAAGGTGCAGCGCCCGCTGACTTGCCGGTCCAGTTACCCACCAAGTACGAGCTTGTAATCAATCTAAATACGGCCAAGACGCTCGGCCTCGAAGTGCCGCCGACGCTGCTCGCCCGCGCCGACGAGGTGATCGAGTGAAGCGGCGCGACTTCATCACGCTTCTCGGCGGCGCGGCGGCGTGGCCGCTGGCGGCGAGTGCGCAGCAGCCAGAACGTCCGCGGCGGATTGGTGTCCTCATGAACCGGGCTGCGGACAACCCGGAAGGTCAGGATCGACTTGCAGCGTTCCACCAAGGCTTGCAGGAATTGGGCTGGAATGTTGGACGTAATGTGCGGATCGACATCCGCTGGACCGAGGACAACGCCGACCGGAGCGCAAAATATGCTGCGGAATTGCTCGCGCTCGCGCCCGACATCATCTTGGCCAGCGGCACCATAGCCGTGACAGGATTGCAACATCTCAGCCGCACTCTGCCCATCGTGTTCGCGTCCGTCGCTGATCCGGTAGGCGCGGGTATCGTCGATAGCCTGGCCCATCCGGGCGGCAATGCCACTGGCTTCATGATCTATGAATACAACTTATCCGCAAAGCACCTAGAGCTCCTCAAGGAGATTGCGCCGAGGGTAACGCGAGTGGCGATCATCCGAAATGCCGCCAATCCCGCGGGGATCGCTTCGTTCGGCGCCCTCCAGAATGCAGCGCAGTCGCTCGGCGTTCAGGCGAGCCCAATCAACGTTCGTGACGCAGACGAAATCGAACGCAGTGTTGCGGCCTTTGCCCGCTCGCCGAACGGCGGTCTAATCGTGACGCAGAGCGCGTCCGCGACGGTTTATCGCGATCTGATCATCGCAGTAGCGGCCCGCCACAAGTTGCCCGCCGTCTACGCCCTCCGTTATGACGCCATCGGTGGCGGCCTGATCTCATACGGGCCTGAGATCGTTGACCACTTCCGACAGGCGGCCGCTTACGTCAGCCGCATCCTCAAGGGTGAGAAACCCGCAGACCTGCCCGTGCAGGCGCCGACCAAATATCAATTGGTGATCAACCTGAAGACCGCGAAGGCGCTAGGCATTGAGATGCCGGCCAGCGTGCTCTCCCGCGCCGACGAGGTGATCGAGTGAAACGCCGCGAGCTCATCATGCTCGTTGGCGGCGCGGCGGCCGCGTGGCCGCTCGCGGCGCGCGCGCAGCAGGCGGCGATGCCGGTGATCGGCTTCCTGCACCCGGCCTCGCCCTCATCGCCCGGGCCGTATGTGGCGATTCGCGCGAGCTTTCTGCGGGGCTTGCAGGAGACCGACTACGTGGGGGACCAAAACGTCACGATCGAATATCGT
>DATFQX010000462.1:0-2826 GCA_035263865.1 Xanthobacteraceae bacterium | reverse complement strand
CGCGCGCCCAAAGCGCGTCAATGCATGACGGTTCCGCCGTCGACGGCGATCGTTTGTCCGGTGACCAGCTGACTTGAATCGGATACGAGCCAGTGCACGGCGCCGAGCAGATCCGCCGGCGTGAGGTTCCTCGCGATCGTCTGGCCCGTCCTGATGGTGTCGAGCGCCTTGTCCGCTTTCTCTGCGAAGAATTCGCGGGCGCCCTCGGTCAAGACCGCGCTCGGTGCGATGGCATTGACGCGAATGTTGTCGCGGCCGAGTTCGCGGGCAAGACCGCGGGTCAACCCGATTACGGCGGCCTTCGACGTCGTATAGTGCAGCCCGTAAGGCATCCCGTAGGTGGCCGCGAGCGAGGCCACGTTGACGATGCTGCCGCCGCCGGCCTGCCGCATGGCCGGTACGACCGCCTTGCAGCAGTTCCAGATGCCTTTGACGTTCACCGCCATCGCCGCGTCCCACTCGGCTTCACTGATCGTATCGAATCGCCCGCCCTTGAGGCCGCCGAAGAGCGCCGCATTGTTGATGAGTGCGTCGATGCGTCCGAATGCGTCGAGCGCCGTGCGCGCCAGTTCCATTGCCGAGGCCGCGTTTGCAACATCAAGCTTGGCGCAGACTGCGGTGCCCTTTTCGCGCTGCACGAGGTCGAGCGTCTGGGCGCAGTCGTTGATGTCCGCGATGATGACGCGCGCGCCGAGGCTGCCGAAATATCGCGCGTATTCCTGCCCGATCCCGCGCGCGGCGCCCGTAATCACAATGACCTTGCCTTCAACCTTCATGGCGATATCACTGCATCGGCTTGATGCCGAGGTCGTTGGCAATCGCCGCGATTTTCTCGCGTTGCTCCTCGGTCGCCTGCGCGAACTCGGCCGGCCCGCCAACGTTGGGGATTTGTCCGGTGGCGGCGAGGCGATCGCCAATCAGCGGATCGGCTGCAACGACCGCCCGAATATCTGCGGCGATGCGCTCGCGAAGTTCATTCGGCATGCCGGATGGGCCGAAGAAGCCGACCAGGCCATCGAATGTGAGCTCTGGATAACCGGCCTCCTTGACCGTGGGAACAGCGGGCGCAGCAGGGGCGCGGACGCTGTTCGTGACCGCCAGCAGCCTGATCTTTCCGGTCTGAAGTTGTGGCCGTACGATCGCCAGCGCCGCCATGTACATCTGCACGCGTCCCTCGGCGAGATCGTTGGCGGCCTCGACCGGGTTGCGATAGGGGACTTTGGTCATCGCCAGGTTCTGGCGCTTGAGAAAACCAGCGAACAGGAAATCGAGCGCCCCGGTCACTCCCGCCCAATTGAGCTTGCCCGGATGGTCGCGCGTCAGCGCGACCAGGTCCGCCAGCGACCCGATATTCAACGAAACGGGCACCGCGATGGTGATCACCGTATTGGACACTCTGGCGATCGGCAGCAGATCACTCGGCCGGTACGGCAGGTTCTCGTGGAGATAGGGATGGGCGGTAAATGACGACGTCGGTGTCGCAAGCAGGACGTGATCGTCGTGGGCGCCGACGAACGCGCTGATCGCGACGATGCCATCGCCGCCGGGGCGATTCTCCACCACGACCGGCTGGTCCCAACGCGTGCTCAGCCGATCTCCCAGCAGTCGCGCGCCGATGTCGACGCCGGATCCGGGGCCAAGCGGCACGAGGAATTTCACCGTCCGCTGCGGCCAAACCTGCGCCGCCGACGGCGGCGCCGCGAGCAAGAGCGGCGCGAGCAGGCCTAAGGCGAGCAACGGGCGCTGCACGTTGCGCATGGGCTTCTCCGATCTCGTCAACGCGACATTAGCGCACGTTCCTGGGAAGTGGAATCAGTGCGAAAACGATGGGCATCACCAGTATGCATCGAGCACCAGGGAACGTGCTCGCCTGTCGAGGCTCAATTCCCTTCGACCTTGATGTTGGCCGCTTTGATGATCGGCCACCACTTCTCGATCTCGGCCTTGTGGAATGCACCGAGCGCGGCTGGCGTCTGCTGCTCGCGCGTCGCGATCACTTGGCCGAGATCGGTCAAGTGTTGCCGTACCGCCGGATCGGCCAAGGTGTCTACCACCGCGCCGTTGAGCTTGATGATCACTTCCCTGGGCGTGCCCTTTGTCACCCACAGGCCGTGCCAGAACGAAATGTACATGCCTGGCGCACCGATCTCATCCGTGGTCGGAATATCGGGCAAGGACGGCCAGCGGGTGTGCGCCATGACGGCAAACGCCTTCATCTTGCCTCCGCGTACATAGGTCAGTGTTTGCGAGGCCTCGGCGCACATCAGGTCGATCTGCCCGCCGACCAAATCCTGCATCGCAGGCGCCCCGCCGCGATAGGGCACGAATTGGAAGCGGGTCTGCGTCTTGTCTTGGAAATAGAGCCCGCACACATGCGCCGCGCTGCCGGCGCCGACGCTGGCGGCCGACGCCCTGTCCGGGTTCGCCCTGAGCCAAGCGATCAACTCCTTGGCGTTGTTCGCCGGCAAAGCATTTTTGCCGACGATCAGCATCGGTGCGACGGTGAGCAGCGAGATCGGATCGAAATCCGCCAACAGGTCGTATGACGTGCGGTAGAGCGCGCCGGCGCCGACAAAGCTGGTCCAATTGCCGAGGCTGAGCGTGTAGCCGTCGGGCGCCGCCTGAGCGGCACGCCCGACGCCGATGGTCGACCCGGCACCAGTCACGTTCTCGATCACGATGGGCTGGCCGAGCGAGATCCGCATGCGCTCGCCGATAATGCGCCCGAGCGTGTCGGTCGGGCCGCCCGCAGGGAACGGCACGATCATCGTGATCGGATGGGTTGGATAATCTTGCGCCCGCGCGCCAATTCCGCATGCGAAATTG
>DATFQX010000461.1:0-3856 GCA_035263865.1 Xanthobacteraceae bacterium | reverse complement strand
CGAGCATCACAGTGAACTTGTCGTGCTCGCAACGCACGCCCGCGAGGGCGTTGCGCATTGGCTCGAGGGTTCGGTGGCGGAAGCCGTGTTCCGCCGCTCGAGGATCCCGACGCTGTTCATCGCGCCAGGCGCCCGCGGCTTTGTCAATCCGGTCAGTGGCCATATTAAGCTGCGCCGTGCCTTGGTTCCGGTCGATTTCTCCCCGCCCGCAGGCCGAACGGTCGAAACTATTTTGCGCTTCGGTCGGCTCTTGACCGGCGCGAGCCTCGCCATCGATCTCCTTCACGTCGGAGAGGCGCCGCCGCCGGTTGTCGCGAACGCGCCCGGCTTGCCACCGGTGATCGTTCGCTCCGGTCCTGTCGTACAATCGATCGTGGAGGCGGCCATCGAATTCGACAGCGATTTGATCGGCATGCCGACGGCGGGGCATCACGGCGTTCTCGACGCATTGCGCGGCAGCACCACCGAGCGCGTCATCCGCCACGCGCCCTGCCCGGTGCTCGCCCTCTCCGTGCGATCCTGACGCGGCGGCGCATCATCGCTCCAGGAAGAGGCGACTTGGCCGCCCCCTTCCTGCCGGAGACCACGGCGAAACCGCTGCCGGAGAACGTGTGATATTAGCCGCCGCCGCCAAGCTGAGCGGCTATTTCCTCTCGGCGATCTCCTGGACGAGTGGTTTCCACTGGGCAATTTCCTGGTTGATCTGCGCACGGTACTGCTCGGGCGTGGTCTTGACCGTGTCGGCGCCGGCCTTGCGCATGATGTCTTTCACCTCTGGATCGTCGGCCATCTTGATCAGAATCTCCGACAACTTGCGGATGATCGGTTCCGGGGTCTTCGCCGGGGCCATGATGCCGTTCCACGTGTCCACGACAAAATCGGGGACTGTCTCATTCACGGTAGGAAGATCGGGCAAGTAAGAGCTGCGCTTGAGCGAAGTCACGGCGAGGCCGCGCACCGTTCCCGCTTGCACCTGCGGCAGACCGTCCGTCATGTTGGCGAAGGAGAAATCGACCTCACCGGAGACCACCGCGGCCGTCGAGTGCGCGCCGCCGCCCTTGAACGGGATATGCACCACCTTGATGCCGGTGCGGGCCTGGAACAGCTCGACCGCGTAGTGGGTCAGCCCGCCGGCGCCGCTGGAGCCATAGTTGAGCTTTCCGGGATTAGCTTTGGCATAGGACACGAGCTCGGCCAACGTCTTCACCGGCAGGTCGTTCTTGACGATCACCACCTGCGCGATTGAGCTGACGACGCCGACAGGTGCGAGCTCCCGCAACGGGTCGTAGCCCACCTTCTGGTTCGGATCGAAGGGTGCGATCGAGATGGCGCCGATGCTGCAAACGCAGAAGGTGTACCCGTCGGCTGCCGCATTCACGACCGCCTGCGTCCCCACGATGCCGCCGGCGCCCGCGCGGTTGTCCACGATCACCGGCTTGCCCAAAATCTTCTCGACGTAACGCGCGGTCAATCGGCCAACCAAGTCGGTGTAGCCGCCCGCGCCATAGGGCACGACGAATGTGATGGGCCGTGCCGGCCACGCATCCTGCGCGCGCAGCATGCTCGGCGCCAACGCGATCCCCAGCGACAACACTAGTCCTGCAAGATGCTTCATCACATTCTCCTTCTGCCTCGCATCCTAGCCCGATTTGCGCGCTTCGCAATTGCGCGCCTCGTCGCAGTTTTGCATGCGCTCGATGAAGCGGCACATTTTTGCTGCGAAGCTCGAGTGGCAAAGCTAAGCTCGCGGCACCTCGGCGCGGGACTGCCAATGTCGGCGTCATTGATCAAGCCCATAACCGACTTCGGCGCGTTGGTGAAATACCTTGTCGAAGTTTCAAGCGTTGCCGTCATCTATCTCGCGGTGGCGAAACTCAGTCTGGCGTTGGCCTCCATCCACCCCAGCGCAACTCCGATTTGGCCGCCCACCGGCTTTGCTTTGGCGGTGGTGTTGCTGCTGGGACACCGCATCTGGCCGGCGATCTTCCTAGCGGCGTTTATTGCGAATGTGACGACCGCGGGCTCGACTTACACGTCGCTTGCGATCGCGGCTGGAAATACGCTCGAAAGCGTGGTCGGCGCCTACCTCATCAATCGGTGGTCCAATGGCCTCGGCACATTCGACACTCCCACCGGCGTGGCGAAATTCGCGCTGATCTGCTGCGTACCGAGCACGATGATCAGCGCCACGTTGGGCGTCGGGACCTTGAGCCTGAGCGGTTACGCCGATTGGGTCGATTTTATATCTATATGGATGACCTGGTGGATGGGGGATCTCGCCGGCGCTCTCGTCCTCACACCCGTGATCCTTTTATGGACGATGCGCGGTCGTCCCGGGCGTGAGGAGTGGCTGCAATCGTGCGCGGTGTTCGGCGCGGTGATCGTGGTCGGTCTCATCGCCTTCAGTCCGCTGATCGAGCAAACGCCGAGCAGGGGTCCGTTGGCGTTTCTGGCCGTGTTGCCCCTGATGTGGGCGGCGCTGCGCTGCAATCAGCGTGACACCGCGACGACCGCGCTCATTCTCGTGTGCTTTGCCATATGGGGCACCGCATCGAACGGCGGGCCTTTCGCGCGCAGCAACCTAAACGACTCATTTCTTCTTCTGCTTGCGTTCGTGATCAGCATTTCGGTTCCCAGCTTGGCCCTGAGCGCCGATGTGGCGACGCGCAAGCGCCATGAAAATCATGTCGAGTTCGTCATGCACGAGTTATCGCATCGCTCGAAAAATCTGCTGACCGTCGTGCAGGGCATGGCCCGGCAGCTTGCGTGGCAAACGGAGAATTTCAAGGATTTCGACGCGGCGTTTTCCGACCGCCTTCGCGCCTTCGCCGATACGCACGACCTGCTGGTTACAAGAGGGTGGCATGGCACGGACATTCGCGACCTTGTTCGGATGCAGCTATTCCCCTTCGTCGAATCGAAGGAAGATCGACTGACATGCGAAGGGACGGCCCTTCTGCTGACGCCGAAAGCCGCGGAGCAAATTGGCCTGGCCCTGCACGAGCTCGGAACGAACGCCGCGAAATATGGAGCCTTCTCAGTGCCGGCGGGTACGGTGACGGTTCAATGGCAACTTGAAGATGACGGGCCCGACAAGGGACATCTGCACATTGGGTGGATCGAACGCGGCGGTCCTGCAGTGAACGAGTTCCAGGCCAACGGTTTCGGACACACAATCATCACCGACATCGTGCCGGTATCGTTGCGAGGCCGGGCATCGCTTCAGCTCGAGCAGGAAGGCGTGCGGTGGACGCTGGTGGTGCCCGCGAGCGGCGTCCTGGCGAGGGACTAGAGCTTGTCCGTGTCGAATGGAGTCGGCGCGTACGGCGGACGCGGCTCTCGTCAACGGCCATTGGCTGCGCGCCAGCGCTTGAACTCCTCGCGCGCCTCCGGCCCGGGCGGATAGATTCCGAAGATCGAGCGCCCTTGCTCAACCTGCTCCTGCACGAAATCTTCGAACGCGGTTTGCTCGGACGCTTCCTCCGCGACCTCCTCGGCGAGGTGCTGCGGGATCACGACGACACCCTCGTCATCGCCGACGATGATATCTCCGGGATAGACCGGCACTTCGCCGCAGGCGATGGGAACGTCAAGGTCGACCGCGTGATGCTTGATCAGGTTGGTGGGCGCGGCGGGCGCCGCGTGATAGGCGGGAAACGGCAGCTGCGCGATTTGCGGCGAGTCGCGCAAGCCGCCGTCGGTGACGATGCCGGTGGCGCCGCGCTTCCAGAGCCGCGTGACCAAAATCCCGCCGGCGGAGGCGGCCGCGGGATTGCGCCGGCTGTCGATCACGAACACGTGGCCCGCCGGGCATTCTTCGACGCCCTTGCGCTGCGGGTGACTGCGGCCCTCGAAC
>DATFQX010000460.1:0-3609 GCA_035263865.1 Xanthobacteraceae bacterium | reverse complement strand
AAATTTCGGCGGGGAAGTTTCACCATGTTGCTTCCCTGAAATGCTAAACGCGAGCCGGATTTATTCTCCCTTGATGTTCGTGGCCTTGATGATCGGCCACCACTTCTCAATTTCGGCCTTGTGAAAGGCGCCGAGCGCCTGTGGCGTCTGCTGCTCGCGGTGAAAAATCTCGTGCCCCAAATCGGCGAGCCGGGCGCGGACGGCGGGCTCCGCAAGTGCCTCAACGACCGCAGCATTGAGCTTGGCGATTACGTCGGTGGGCGTGCTCTTGGGCGCCCACAGACCATGCCAAAACGGCGAATAGAGCGCGGGTCCTCCCGCTTCGTCGATGGTTGGAATCTCGGGGGCGGCTAGCCAGCGCGTGCTGGTCAGCACCGCATAGGTTTTGATCTTGCCGCTGCGCAGATGGGACACGATGTTAGAGCCCTCCGGAGTGGCCAGATCGATCTGCCCGGCAATCACATCCTGGACGAATAAAACGGCGCCGCGATAGGGAATGATCTGCAGGCGTGTGCCGGTGATGTTTTGAAAATGCGCGCCCCACACACGCCCGGGCCCGCCCATGCCGACGCTGCCGAACGTCGCATTGGGGTTAGCTTTCAGCCATGCGATCAACTCGACCAGAGTGTTCGGCGGCAGACTGCTTCTTCCGATGAGCACCTGCGGCGAGGTCGTCAGCAGCGCAATCGGCTCAAGGTCGCTGACGAGGTCGAACGTCAGCGCGTAGGTCGCTCCGCTGAAGACATGACTATTGAGATGGCCGATGCTGAGCGTGTAACCGTCGGGTTCGGCGCGCACTACGCGCCCAACTCCGATGGTGCCCCCGGCGCCGGTGACGTTTTCGACGATGATCGGTTGACCGAGCGCGATCCTCATGCGTTCGCCCAATAGGCGGGCGATGGTGTCGGGCGGTCCGCCAGCCGTGGTCGGCACGATGATCGTGATCGGTCGCGACGGATAGGCCTGCGCGCGCGCCGCGAGCGGCCATGCGGCTGCCGCCGCGCCGCCGAGCGTGGCTAAGAACTTTCGTCGTCCGATGTGGTTTGCCATGTGACCCTCCCGTTGAGGGCCATGCCCATGCAATGGAAGGACGATACCACGCTTAGATCGCGCGGTCTGCCACGCGTGGAGGCTAGCTAAATCTACGAGCCAAAATCGAGCACGGTCGGCCGTGCCTCCGTTATTTTCCCAAACCGCCTATTGGGCTTGAGCGCGGGGGCTCTGCAAATGCCGACCTTACCGGTCGACCTGAGCTCGCTTGTTCTTCGTGCCGTGGGCGGATGTCGCCTCCGCCTGCCGGACGGGTGGCAGCTGTGCAGGTTCCTCTGCGGCCGGCTCGATCTTAGTTTCGGCAAGCTGGCGGCGCAGGTCTGCTGAGAGTCCCGCATAGGTGCTGATGGGAGTGAAGATCGAGCCATTTGGCCCGCCGTTATAGGCCATCAGACCAGCATTGGTTGCAACGATGTCGCCGGGACGCAATGTCGGATCATCAGCAACGGCTGGGTTGACGAGGCCGAAGGCGTCCCTGCCGTTGCAGGCGCAGCCGGGGATGATCTTCTTCCGGTACGTGAACGCGGTGGCAAGCTCCGAGTAGCGCTTGCCGTCTGGTGCGACCGCGTGCTCGATGCTGTTGCCGTTGTAGATCCTGGTTTCGCTCGCCGGACAAAACGAACTGCAGGCCTGCGTCGAACTTACCCCGCTATGACTTTGGATTGGGAAGTAACGTCCGTCGCACAGGCGCACGCAGTAGGCGATGCCTCCTTCGGAACGGGTTGCTTCCGGGTTGCTCGACGGGGTGGTCGGATCCGCATTGGCGACGGGGGAATTCCAGAGGCGGCCGAACAGCGCCTCGAAAAAGTTTTGGGCAGAGGCCGAAGCGCTGGAGATGACAAGCATTGTGGCGGTGATGCCTGTCATGAGGATGCCTTTGACGCCGCGGCTCAAGCGGGTCTGGCGACGGATCAACAAAGCGAAGGACTCCCCCAGTCACGCGCCGACGGCTCCCAATACGCGCTATCGCTCACTAACTTTAGCAGCGGGCGGAAATATGACTTAAGAGTGCTGGGACTAAGAAGCTTGCCTGTGCTAGTCGCATCAATCGCGTCAAATAAATGATTGAAATCGCACCGTCATTTATCTAGACGCTCCGATGGTCGGCAGCTTCCCCGGCTGCTGCGCGCGCGCGGCGAGCGGCCATGCGGCTGCGCCACCGACAAGGGTGATGAAGTCCCGCCGCAGCAGCGTCGAGGCACGTCGATGCCGAGCGCCAAGTCTTTAGTGCGCGTTGCGCTAATCATTTAATGTTTATCGCGATCGGGGAGAAAGCCCGTATGTCGCGCTTGGCGACCATATTTGCTGTTGTCGCCTGGTATTTTTTAAAGCGATCGGTGGCGAACTGCGCATCGACCGCTGCGGCGCTGTCCCAGACCTCAAACAGCAGGACGTGGTTCGGGTCCTTTTGCGAGATCGCGATACTAAATTGGCGGCAGCCCAGCTCCTTCACCGCCCAAACGGCGAGCTCCTTGATCTCTGTCATGAATTTGTCGATCTCTGCGGGGACGATGTCGAACTCGACAACAAGAATGTGGGGTGTGCCTGGCTGCGCCGTCGCCTGCTCGCCTCGCATTGGCAACAGCCACGCTACAATTCCAAGCGCGATCGCAAGGATAATGATTGGAACTGACTTCAACATTGGAGTCTCCTCCCTTGGCAGATGTTTGGTTCGTCAGCACGCCTGCTTCTTCCCACTTGGGGGAAGCCTAGACAGCTGGATAAGCAATTACACTGATCTGGGGGCACAGCCCGCACCGCCGAGCAGCGTGATGAACTCGCGGCGACTCACTCGATCACCTCGTCGGCGAGCGCGAGCAGCTTGTCGGGAATGGTCAGGCCGAGCGCCTTGGTCGTCTTGAGGTTGATTACTAGCTCGAACTTAGTCAGCCGTTCGACCGGCAGATCGGCAGGTTTGGCCCCCTGGAGGATTCGAGCGGCATAGTTACCAGCTCGTCGATAGGCCTCGGTGAGGCTGTTTCCGTAGCTCATCAGGCCGCCGTCCGCCACGGCCTCGCGGTTCGGGTGAATCGTCGGAATCGCATGGCGGGCGGCCAGCGCGATGATGTGCCGTCGTCGGCTGAACAAGAACGGATCGGAGCCCTCGACCAGCGCACCGACGCGCCGTTCGACGAGCGCCGCGAATGCTCTGTCGATTTCCGCTTCGCTACCGGCATTGACGATATGGAACTGGCGGCCAAGTTTCTTCGCCGCTTCCTCGAACTCCGAGGGCTGGAGAGCGACTTCGGCGTTGTTTGGATTGAGCAGCAGAGCGACGACGCCAGCGTCGGGAACGAGCTGAAGCAAAAGCTCCAGCTTCTTCGCTACAATATCGCTACCGAACCAGCTGACGCCGGTAATGTTTCCGCTCGGCTCGTTGAAGCTCCCGACGATACCTGCCTTGACTGGATCGCCGCCGAACGTGAACACGATCGGGATCGTCGCAGTCGCCGCCTTGGCGGCAACGACCGACGGTCCGCCGCCGACTGCAACGATTACCGCGACCCGTCTGGCGACAAGATCAGCCGCCAATACTGGCAGTCGGTCATTTTGACCGTC
>DATFQX010000459.1:0-2216 GCA_035263865.1 Xanthobacteraceae bacterium | reverse complement strand
GCGCGAAGTTCAGGCAGCGGCACGCACGATCGGCCTCGAAGTGGCGACACTCGAAATCCGCCGAGGGGAGGATATTGCGCCTGCCTTTGAGGGGCTAAAGGGCCGCGCGGACGCACTTTACGTCTGTGTAGACACAGTCCTCTTCTCCAACCGGATCAGCGTCAACACCTTGGCGCTATCCGCACGCCTGCCGACCATATTCCTTAATCGGGAGTACGTCGAAGCGGGAGGTCTCATGTCCTATGGACCAAGCTTTCCCGACCTGTTCCGGCGCGCTGGTGACTATGTCGATAAGATTCTGCACGGGGCGAAGCCCGGGAACATCCCGGTCGAGCAGCCGACTAAATTCGCTCTCACAATCAATCTAACCACCGCTAAGGCGCTCAGCCTCACCATTCCGCCCACGCTGCTCGCCACCGCCGACGAGGTGATCGAATGACCGCAACAATGAGGCGCCGCGAGTTCATCACGCTGCTTGGCGGCGCGGCGGCGTGGCCGCTCGCGGCGCGCGCGCAGCAGTCGGCAGTGCCGGTGGTTGGATTTCTCAGCTTCCGCTCGCCCGGCGAGTCGGCGTCGGTCGAGGCCGCGTTCCGGCAAGGTTTACGAGAACAAGGCTACGTCGAGGGGCAGAATCTGCACATCGCATTCCGTTGGGCCGAGGGTCATTACGATCGACTGCAGCCGCTCGCGGCCAACCTCGTCGAAATCCGCGTTGCGGTGATGGTCACGGCTGGCGGACAAGCCTCCGCACTTGCGGCAAAGGCAGTAACCTCGACCATCCCGATCGTTTTCAACAGCGCCGAAGACCCGGTGAAGCTCGGCCTGGTCGCCAGCCTCAACCGGCCCGGCGGCAACGCCACCGGGGTCAGTATCTTCCTCAGTGAGATGGAGAGCAAACGGTTGGCGTTGCTGCGTGAGTTGATCCCGGGCGCGCCGCTGATCGGCGTGCTCGTCAATCCGGATGGTCCGTCGACCGAGACCCAACTGAACGACGTGCATTCCGCGGCGCAGGCGCTGCGACAGCAGATCCACATCGTGAATGCAAGTAACGAGCGCGAGATCGATGCGGCGTTCGCAACGCTCGCACAACGCAAGGTCGCGGCGATCCTGGTCTGCGCCAATGCCTATTTCATCAGCCGGCGCGATCAAATCGTGGCGCTCGCGGCGCAGTATTCCATTCCGACCATCCACGATCAGCGCGAATTCGCCTCGGCCGGCGGTTTGATGAGTTACGGAACCGACATCGCCGATGCCTATCGGCTGATGGGCGTTTACGCCGGCCAAATTCTCAAGGGCGAGAAGCCGGCCAATCTGCCGGTGCAGCAATCAACCAAATTCGAGTTTGTGATCAACCTGAAGACCGCCAAGTCGCTGCACCTGGACGTTCCGCCCGCGCTGTCCGCCCGCGCCGACGAGGTTATAGAGTGAGGCGCCGCGCGTTCATCACGCTGCTCGGCGGCGCGGCCGCGTGGCCGCTTGCTACCGGCGCCCAGCAAGCATCCAAGATCGCGAAAGTTGGCGTCCTCTATCCTGGGACCGCGGCAACCTTGTCTTCGCGCCTCGCAGGATTGCGCGAAGGATTACAAGCGGCCGGTTATCGAGAACCGAATAATATCGAACTCGTCGCGCGGGCGGCTAACGGCGATCCAAAGCGCATTGCCCCGCTTGCAATCGAGCTGGCCGAGCGCAAGATCGATGTCATGCTCCCTGTTAGCCCGGCCGCCATCCATGCCGCCCTAGCAGCGAGCGCAACGATCCCGATCGTCGCACTTGATCTCGAATCGGACCCCATCGCAGGCGGCCTGATCAAGAGCCTGTCGCGGCCGGGCGGACAGGTGACCGGCGTGTTTTTCGATCCGTGCTGGCAGCGGGCCGCAAGGGCGTGGATGCGCTGCTCATGCTGTCTTCGCCAGTCTTCGGCACTAATCCCGAACGTATCGCGGGACTAACACTCGGGCTTCGGCTGCCGGCTGTCTCGCTATTTCCCGATTTTGCGCGAGCCGGCGGGATGATTTCGTATGGTGTCGATTCGGATAAGACCTTCCGGCAGGGCGCGGCTCTGGTTGCCAAAATACTGCGCGGTGCTAAGCCCGCCGAGCTGCCCGCTGAATTGCCCACCACGTTCGAACTTGTCATCAACCTGAAGACGGCAAGGAGTTTGGGAATTGTGTTCCCGACGTCGATCCTCTTGCGCGCCGACGAGGTGATCGAATGAG
>DATFQX010000458.1:0-13852 GCA_035263865.1 Xanthobacteraceae bacterium | reverse complement strand
GGACTCATGCACCGCAGCAACGTGCATCGTCCGGGATGCTCAGCCCAGCGCCTTACGTCGCACTGGGAGACGGCCTTGGTCTCAGACCAAAGGCTTCCATGGCGCGAAAGCATTCTGCGTCCGCTGCAGGACGGGCGTCAGCTCGGGGAAGTGCCGCAGAAGCACCGTCGTCATGTTGTTGTTCTCGATCCAATCGATCCCGGGTTGGGTGTAGACGGCGGCCGTGTAGTCCTGGGTGATGAAGCGATCGCTCTTGAGCCGCCGCGACGCCATCAGGATGAAAACTCGGAACGCCGTGTCGCTGAAACCAAACCCCTCCGGCGGTGTTTCCGCGTACATGCCCACCATCAGGTCCACTTTGTCCGGGTGGCCATAGATGTCGCGCAGCTCGCGGGCAAGTTCGGGATCTTCCGTCATCTGTTCGAAAGAACGGATGCGCGGCTTGTGAAATAATTCTCGGAACCGGTTGTAGCGCGGGACGCCGCGCTCGCGGTCGCGCAGAATGTCGATGGTCGCCAAATCGACCAACTCCTCCACCTGCGGGCCTTTACGCCGTCGCAGGCGGCGCATCCAATTCGGGAAATTGCGCAGCGTGACGGCTCCCGGATTGTGAACGCCGAATGTGTAGACGAGGTCGGCCATTGTCGTGCCGTCCCGTGTGGCATTGGCCATGGCGTTCGGGCCGACAATGACGTCGGGATCGTGCGGATCATTCGATTCGAACTTGAGAACGCGGCCACGCTGTCCATCCGCGGCAGACAGGATCTGGATGTCGTTAGGGAGAAGCGGGTGCAAACGATAGACCGCGGTGAACTCTTCGGTCAGACAGTAGTCCGCCCCGTGATGGTTGGTGGCCGAACCCGGAATGCCGCTGATCGCCTCGCTTGTGCTGATTCGGCCGAGATATTTCTTGACTCGCTCGCCCGCGAGTCCCCACCAGTTGGCGTTCATGCCGACCTGCAATGCCGGGTGCGTCAGGATCGCGGGCGTCCAGTCGACGGTATGGATCTTCGCCATCAGGGCGTTGTTGACGAGGCGAGCCACGCGAAAGATCTGCTCGTCCGGGTTCTCGTTGTCCTTCCATTCGGGGAAGGCCTGCACCAGATGGTCGCAAATCGCGTTGTGCTCGAGCGTAAAAAGGTTGTGCAGGAGGCTCAGGCCCAGCCACCAGTTCGAGGTCAGGCCGGTGATCTCCACCCCGGTGGGGTCGACGGGGATCAGCTTGGTTTTTGGATCGACCTTGAGCTTGCCCTCCTTGCCGAAGCGATACGCCTTGCCGGCCTGCGGACTGTCGCCGTAGATCTGCGATGAATCCCACCAATGCGTCTCGGCATTGGCATAGGTGACCGGGCCCGCGCCGTCGCCCGGCTTGCGGGTCGGATCGGGTCGCGTGCGGCGCACCAGCATCTTGCCCGGCCATGAATCGCCGGGCGGAATCGGGACGTCGAACGGATCGTCGTCGATCGGCCGCGGCGTGCCGTGGTTGAACCAGTCGTGGGTCTGGAACTGGATCCACGCGGCCGCGAGCAGGTTGAGAATCGTCGCCGGCTTGAAGTCGTCCTTCCCGCCGCTCAGCTTCTGCCGGGCGAGCAGACGATTGCTCACCAGCCGCGGACTCGGATCGAGCAGACCGCCGTCGCGGGCCGGGTCAACTTCGCTCAGCGGGATATTGCGGCCGAAGCGCGCGCCCGGATTGCTCAACGTGAACTCCGAGCCGTTGAGCGCATCGTTCGGGTTCAGGCTCGCGTTGCCCATCGTCGGCTTATCGAGGTCGTTGTACTGCCCATCTTGTTCGCGTTCGCAAAGATAGCGCGACTCGAAGGGAACCGTGGGCCGCAGGCCCTTCGGCTCCGTCACCGGTATATCGGACGTGTTGTGCAGATTTTTCGCGCGCAACACCTCGCGTAGCGCGCCGAGATTGGTGACCGCAAGGAACGTCGGCAGCTTATGCCAGCGGACGAACAAGTTGAGGAACTGGAACGCTTTGACGTAGAGAACGGCGATCAGCGACTTCGGGTCGTTCTCCTGTACGATCAGGCGCAGCAGCGCGCAGCCCGTGACGGTCAGCGCCATGACGATGCCGAGCAGACGCGCCACGATGCCGGCTTTAGAGGCGAGAACGAAGGCGCCGAAGAACATGCCGAAGGCCAGCATGTGAACGGCGCCGCGCTGGACGCGCACCCACGTCCGGTTATCGGAAACGGTCCACGCGAGAAGGACGTCGAGTCCCCACCAAGCGGTGAGAAAGAAATCGGGTCCGGGATTGTCGACGATCTTCTCGGGATCGGTCGCCACCCCTTCCTGGCTGTGGAAGACCTCATGGAGATCGCCGTGAAACGTGCCGATGACGGTCCAGTACACGTGCGTCAGGAATGCGAGATACGCGAAGGTCCAGAACGCGCGCCAATAGGTGTTGGCGGCGTCGCTGCGCGAGAAGATGTGGAAGCACAGCGCGGGCGTCAGCAGAATGATCGTCACCCAGATGGTGAAGATCACCCGATAGAACACGACCGTATGGTGCTCGGGGCCGGGCCTGCGGGCGCTGAGCGCCGCCGCCACTTCGGCGCCGCCATGGGCGAGCGCCTCCAGGACCAGAAAGAGCGCGAAGACGAACAAGTACCTCGATCGCGCCATGCTCGGAGACTGCTGCAGGGTACGCATGCCATCGCCCTCATGTGCTCGCGGGCCGTCGCTCAGTGCGCGTGCCAGCGCTGTTGGTGTTCTCTCTGCGTCTCGGTGTATCCGCCCTTGAAAAGCGTGTCGTAGTAGTTGAGATCGAGGTGGTGCGCCTGCATCCAGACGCCCGGCGCATAGATCGCATCGCAGTGCGCCGGAAAGCGGCCGTGCCGTTCGTAGATGTACGTGCAGATGTCCTTGGTGCAGGCGATGACGTCGTCCTTGTAATGCGGCACCTCCTTGAGATAGCGAGGGCCGCGGTCGTCCTGGAAAATTTTTCGGAAGTATGCGTCGTCGTTGTAGGTGCCGCCGGGTCCGTATTTCGATGCGACAACCGCATCGACGGCGTCCGCCATGGATTTGTAGTAGGGAGGACACATTCCCCTGATGTGCGGCGGCAGCCCGATCGGATGCGAGCGCGCCTCGGTCCGGAAAGTCCCCCAGCGGAAGAAATCGAGTGCGCGATAGGGCGGCGTGACGTGTTCGAATCCAAGCGCCGGCAGCAGCTTGATCGGGGCGACGGATGCGTGAATCCAGCCGCCGAGTCCCATCGCCTGGAGCATCAGGATGAGGTTCTGCAGCAAAAGCTCCGCCTCGATCTGCGTGCGCATCGTGCCGAGCACACCGAGCGGAAGCTTGATCTCCTTGTTGAGGAATCCGCTTCGGATCCACTTTCGGACGCCGGCGGGGAGGTAGAAGTTGCGGTCGTCGAGGAAGGCCGGTCGGTGGCCATCGGGCTCCGTCAGCAAATACATCAGCGCGTTGATGTATTGCTGCGTCATGTCGACGACCGGGAACAGAACCGTCGAACCGGGGGTATTGGAGAGGAAGCGATTGGAGTCGAGATAATAGGGAAACTCGCGCGGAAATTCGGGACGCTTGTCGGAAAGCTTGACCTTGGACGCGTTTGCCCGACGGATCAGCAGCGCCGGCGTGACGGGTTCAGTCGGGTCAATCGTATCGAGGCGCTTGAGAAAATAAGTACCGGCGTCATTGAACAGGAAAAAATGCGTGGCTTGGCAGTTGTCGGTGCTTCCGGCGGCGCGGCCCGGAAAATTTAAGTTGGGCGTACCAAGAATTTTTTCTCCGGTGGTTGTCTCGAAAGGCCGGTCCGGCAGCGTCAAACCGGTCATTCCTACTGCGGCGATCAAGATCGCCTCTTCGAGCTCGCTCAGCGGCTGCGGCGCAGCGTTCGAGGTGTAGGTATTGCTGCCTGCCGGGACGGACTTGATGCCGACACTGATACGTCGGGACCTACGCTTGAACAGAGCGTCGAAGAGAGGGTACTTCCGCATTTCGTCGAACCCGGCCGGAGCATCGGACACCGAGCCGGATGTCGGTTTGGAGATGACGTCGGACATGGCACTCCTCCCTTGCCTCCAAGCTTGTCGAACCGAACGCGCGCCATCGACGGCAGGACATCGGATGCCCCGTGGCAGAGCCTGCTTCCGATCGAGGACGTCCAAGACGCATCATGCTCGTGGGGAAACGAAGGAGAAGACGCGTCTCATGCGACGCCAAGTCTTTTTGCCAGAGCCTCCTCGATTGCCGCCACAAGCCCCGCCGGATTGGGACTGAAGTGTGGGATGGCCAGCCGTGTGATAGCGGCGTCGATCACGGTTGGCTTGCCCGATGCCAGCGCTGCCTGCAGTGCCGACTCGAAGTCCGCCAAGGTTTCCACTCGATAACCCTGCGCGCCGCACGCCTTCGCATACGCCACGTAATCGGGGTTGGTGAAATCGACGAGGCCGGATTCGTGATAAGTGGCGAGTTGAAAGATTTTGATGAGCTTGAACTCGCCATCATTGAAGATGATCCAGATCACCGGGATGTCGTACTGGACTGCGGTGAGCAGCTCGAAGCCGGAAAGCAGGTAGCACGCATCTCCGCAGCCGACGATGACGTGTCGATCGGGATGCGCGCACTTGGTTCCGAGCGCGCCGTTCACGGCCCAGGCCATCGGCCCAAAACTGCCGGGCTTGCGATAGCGCTGCCCGCGCCTCAGTTGAAGGTAATAGCCGAGCCACGCCAGGTGTGCTCCCGCATCGGCAAGCACGATGCTGTTGTCGGGCAGCAGCTTGGACAGCGACTGCGCAAGCTGGCCGGGATGGATGTGGCGAGGCGCCAGATTGACGATCGGGGCCGTCGGGTGCCGGTCCTTTTCCACGCTCGCTGGCGGAACATTACCGACCGAAGCCGACAGTTTCTCGATCAATCGCGCAATCGCCGGCTTGGCATCGGAGATGATTCCGCATGCCGCCGGATAGACCTTGTTGATCTCCTTTGCCGCGATGTTGACATGGATGAGCGTCTTGTTCGCGAACAGGTCGGGACGGAAATTGAAGGTCGCGTGCTGCGCAAACGAGTTGCCGACGGCAAGCACGAGGTCGGCCTCGACGAATGCCTTTCCGGCCGCGCCATGGCCGCTGTCCGCGAAAACGCCGAGCGCCAGCGGGTGATCTTCCGGAATGATCCCTTTGCCGTCGAGCGTGGTGACGAAGGGAATCTGAAATCTTTCGATCAAGGTCCGCAACTCGTCTCCGGCGCGGCTGCGGATCGCCCCGAACCCGATGAGCGCGAGGATGCGCTTCTTTCGCGCCATCGCATCGGCGAGCAGACCGGCGGCGGCGGAGATCGTCGCCGGGTCGGGAATGACGGGTCTGACATCGAGCTTTATGTCGCGGTAGTTGTCGACCGACACGCCGACATGCGTCAGATTCTCGGGAACGTGGATGTGCACGGGGCCGGGGCGGCCCTCGAAGGCGACATTAACCGCCTCTTCGAGAACGTCACAGGTCTGCGCCGCATCCTGCAGGAGAAACGAACGTTTCGTGGTCGCCGCGAACATCGCCTGCGAGTCGGGCGTGCCACCGAATCCCGACGTCTCGTTCAATGCGCCCTTGCCCCTCCATTCGAGCGATGCGAAGCCCGAGATCGCGAGGACAGGGTAGGAGTCGGACATCGCGACCGCGAGACCAGAGAACAGATTGAACGCGCCGGGTCCCGCAGTTGCGAAGCAGACGCCCAGGCGGTTGGAATAGATTGCGTAGCCGCAGGCCATGAAAGAGGCGGCCTGCTCGTGGCGAACGATAACCGGTTTGATCTTCGTAGAATGCTTGAGCGCTAATAATAGGCTTGCGGCGTTCTCGCCTGCTCCGCCGAAGGCGGCGTCGACGCCGATTCCTTCCAGGCCCTTGATGATCGCCGCATAGACCCGCATCGAAACTGCTCCTCAGTGGAAGTCTCTCGGAACTGGACGGCTGTCGGCGGCCGGGATTCAAATGAAGCAGATTAGCCGTAGGAGCCCGACACGAAATGTTACATCACCCCCTTGTTTTCCACCGGAAAGGATCATGGCAACATCGAGCAAAGTGTCTGCAATTCCACCGCTTTTTAAGGCTGACACCGCGGCGTTTGAGCCGGAAGTTTCCAAATCCAGCATGAAGCGATCTTATGCCAAGCGTTCTCTTGGCTCGTTTGAATGCCTTTGCGTGTGTGATGCGCTGTCCTTCATTGAGCAATCTTGCCGCGCGAGCGCTTGCCTCGACCTTGGTGACTGGGCGGGGTTGCTCTGCGAGCGCTGCTCGCAAAAAATCAATCACATCCGGTTCAGTGCGAAGATTCATCCAGGATATATATGGCCATAGAGCCATCGATGCGAGCCCAATTGCCTAAGCCGCAACGTCGGACGCTGCGATCAGATCCCGCGGTCTTCGAGCGTAAAGACCGCACGCTTGCGGCGTGATATTGTTGCTTTCCACTAGCCAGCCCTCACACGGGAGGGCCACATGCCTGTCACTATCGGACGGCGGGAAGTGATAGCTGCGCTCGGCGGCGCGGCGGCCGCGTGGCCGCTCGCGGCGCACGCAACTGACAGCACGATTTCCAAAGCAGGTTCGCGGGTTGCACGATAAGCTCGGCGACAGCCTGGCCAGAAGGATCCATGATCAGCCGTGCCCTGGTTTTCCGCCGAACATCTGCATCAACTCATGACAACGTATGGCTACGCGGCGGTCGGTGTGGTCGTTGCTCTGGAAAGCATGGGGCTGCCCCTGCCGGGCGAAACGATCCTTATCATTGGCGCGGTTTACGCGAGCACACAGCATGATCTGAGCATCTGGGGCGTGATCGCCTCCGCCGCGGCAGGTGGGATCGTAGGCGACAACATCGGATATTGGGTCGGGCGTACCTTCGGCTATTCCCTCTTGTTGCGCTACGGCCAATACATCGGCCTCTCCGATGCGAAGATCAAACTGGGACAGTACCTTTTTCTGCGGCACGGGGCGAAGGTTGTGTTCTTCGGCCGTTTCATCGCTGTACTTCGAATCCTAGCCGCCTTTCTCGCGGGGGTGAACCGCATGGGCTGCCGCGCCTTCCTCGCAGCAAACGCCGCTGGCTGTATTTCATGGGCGAGCCTGTATGGGTTGGGAGCTTACAGCTTTGGTGCCGCGCTATTTCACACGCGCGCGCCCATTGGTATCGGATTGTCAATCTTTGCTGGGGTCAGTGTCCTTTTGGCGCTGCTTTACATGCGCTCGCATGAGTCGGAGCTACAGAAAGAGGCAGAGATCGCCCTCCCCGGGCCACTGCAACGCGTGCGTTGGCCCGGCGGGTCAACGGCACGATCATAGGGGGATCTATCCGGCCTCAGCGGCCCGTTTGCCCGTTCGGCAGCTCGAAATGCTGAACTGCAACTGCAAGCACAATGAAGCCAATGGCGGCAGCGAGAACTATGGCGCTCAGGGAAAGCCACATGTCGGTTACTCATTTTCGGATCTAAACGAGGCGTGGTTGGTAGCTTCCGCAGGTAGCGACTTTGGCTCGACCACGATCGCATCAGCTTTGGTCTGGTAGTCCTGCGCGATCAGGACCAGCCGGTTCGCTACCTCTTCCGAGGAAGAGATCAGCGAGAGGCGAAGATCAGACGGCGGAGTCGAACGACTCGCACAGTCGAGCTGAGCTCTCCGCGACTGCGTCGAAGACCGGTTGGACGTTGCTGGGCGAGCCCCTGATGACTCTTAGAATCTCAGAGGTCGCCGTCTGTTGCTCCAGCGCCTCGGCCACCCCTCAACCATCCTAAATCGGACAGTTACGCCGCGCCGACCACCGAACGCCGATCTGCGGGAGCGGGAATATCTAACCCCGAAGGAAGTGGACCGTCTCCAGGATGCCGCCCAGAAGCATTCCCGGTATGGCCACCGCGAGCGCCAGCGAGCTTTGCGAATTGACCTGGAATATGATCGAGCTTGATAGCGGCCGTATCCATGTGCGGCGTGCCAAGAACGGCGTCGATAGCACGCACCCGCTCACGCGCCAGCTACGGCGGGAGAACCTGCAAAGCCGCTACGTCTTCAACACCGAGCGCGGAGGGCCGGTCACGACCGCCTGGTTCCTCAAAATGGTCCGCCGGACTGGAGAGTTGGCCAAACTGCCCTTCCCGATTCATCCGCACATGCTGCGCCACGCCTGCGGGTCGGCATTCACCCCCTCCCTGGTGTCACATTCTGTGAGCGAACTGTCCGGGCCATTGGCCCTTCTGCGATAAAAGTCGCCATGGGCCCTTTCCGATGAAAAAGAGGGGGGAGGATGTAAAGAAACTCGGTCGCTAGGATTTCGGCTTCAGGGGTCATTTCACGAGGCAGGAGGGCCGCTGGCCCTACCCCTACCCCTCATAGATGTCCCTCCGGGGACTGCTGGTTCCTCGGCCCAGCCCTAGGACAAGCCGATCATGGCTACAAAGCGAGCGCGACAGCCCCGACGCAAGCTACGGCGGGCCTCCAGGAAGGTCCGGCGTTATAACCCGCCTGTTTTTGGGCCATGGAACTCGCACGAAATTCGGACCTTGGCAGAGGCTGTAGCGCTGCGCCTACGCATCGATGCTGTGTCTGCGCGGTATGTGGCACTCCATGCACTCGAACTGTGGCAGGTCGAAGAAATCCTCAAGAGTCTCGGATGCGATCCGAGCACCCCTGATTGGAGAAGCGCGTTCTTCAAGTTGGCAAGGCACTTTTGCAACGTAGGTCAAGTTCGCCGAGCCCGGGGCGGCGGTACAAGAAAGTGGACCGACGAGAAGGAAAGTATACTTCTCAGGGAGATGCGACGGTTGCATGAGCAGGGGCTTTCAGAGCGCCAAGCACTCAAAAGGATTGCCGACAACCCTGTCTTCGATGATGTGTTACCTTATACAGAACAAATCGAAGTGATAGACCGATCTATAAGAACATCTGGTCGTAAAGATGCACCTCGAAAAGGGTGGGAGTCAGTGGAAGACCGACCTCGTGAGCGTCGTATGGATGCACTACGAAAGGTATGGGAGCTGCTGAAAGGACGAATCAGGAGTGACCCTAAATCGCTGGAACGAGCGCTCGGATTGACCAAACTTCCCCCGGGGGTGATGCGCATCATTTCGCACCTCGATATTTTCCCTGAGCCAAAGCCTAAGCACAAAAAAGTGCTCAGCGGCAATGAATGTGACCCTCGTAGAGCTACCAAGGGAAGATGACCTTCATGTAATCGAGCCAGTCTGTGTGAGTCGCTGAACAGAGAATCAGAAGTGACCACAGACAGCTACTCGGATTGACCATAGAGAGTCATCCTTGAGCGGCTCGATGTTTTCCTAAGCCATAGAGATAGCTGGATTTTAGCTGGCGAAATCGAATCCGCCAATAACCAGCTTTTGCTTGTCACCACACAATTTCAACAGTGATGTGGTCATCGTCGGCCCACAAAAAATGCCCGGCCGCACACAATGGACCGGGCAAAAGGAAAACAGCGATGCGGAATTTACACGCGCGGGATCGAGCCCGCAATAGGCTTTCCCTTCGTCCTTTCGACGGCCAGATGGCCGTTTATGACGGCCGAGATTGCCTTGGCAGCATCACAATCAATGAAGCTGGCGGAGCCCACGCCTTTGATTTGAATGGGGCGCGGCTAGGTAGTTTTCCAGATCTCAAAAATGCACTCGCGGCGTTCCCGGCGAAGGAATCGGGGCGGGCGGCATGACGCCATCTATTGCATCGGCGCTTTCGCCTGCAGAGATGGAGGCTCGCATTGCAGCCCTCGAGGCGCAGCTTGCAAGCTTGGAAATCTGCGAGACCTGCGGCGGGCTCCCGTGTGTCAATCCGAATTTTTGTGAGCTTTGTGAGCGAGCCGACCGCAAAGGTGCGGCGCGCCACCACCTCGAGCGACTTCAGCGCCTGCTCGCCGGCGACATTTCGCTTGAGCGTGTGTGGCATCATCTCCGGCCCAAAGGCACCGCAGCCTCGACCGTCGAGGCGCTGATGTACTCGCTGCGGCGCGGCCTCGATGAACTTAGCCGGCCCGACACACAGCGGCGGCTGCCGGAGCTGAACAAGGAGCAGCTGGAAGCTGTTTGCCTCCGCGTTCAAACGTTCGAACCAAACATTGCCCCGGCGTGGTCCGCCGATGGTGTGGATCTGCTTATTTCAGCATGGAGAAAATTCCATGAGCAACGTTGAGGCGCTATCGCGCGACGAGATCCGTCGGCGCATCGGACTTGCGCCTGCCGACAATCAATCTTCTCACCCAGAATGGGGAACGCCGAAAGAGCTGCCCTCCAAGCTGGCCAAGGTCGACGATTTCAGTCTCGAGTTCCTACCTCCGTCGGTCGCGCCCTGGGTCGGTGACATCTCCGACCGGCTGCAATGCCCCCCGGATTACGTTGCGGTTACCGCACTCACCGCGCTCGGGTCGCTGATCGGGCGACGTATCGGTATCAAACCCCAACAGAAAACGGACTGGCTAGAGGTGCCTAACATATGGGGTGCGTTTATCGGCAAGCCCGGAATGCTGAAATCGCCCGCGATGATGGAAGCACTTAAGCCGCTTCATTATCAAGTCTATGATCAAGGAGGCGCAAAACGAAGATCCCCTGGGGCTGGGCGCTGGACCAGAAGAGCCGAAGCCGGTCCGGTATCGCACCAATGACTCAAGTTACGAGGCAATCGGCGCGCTGTTGGTGTCAAATCCAGCCGGGCTCTTGGTCGAGCGCGACGAGCTTGTCTCGCTGCTCAAGCATCTCGACCGCGAGGAGCAATGCGTTGCGAGGGGGTTCTATCTGAGCGGCTGGTCGGGCACGCAACCGTACACCTTCGACCGAATTACCCGGGGACATGTCCACGTCGAGGCGGTCTGTATCGGGGTGCTTGGGAACACTCAACCCGCGAAGATTGCCGAATACGTGCGTCGCGCGAACGTGGACGGTGCTGGCGGTGATGGATTAATCCAGCGCTTCAGTGCGCTGGTCTGGCCCGACGAGCCTGTCGGCTGGGAGAATGTTGACGAGTATCCGGACTCGGAAAAGCGAGATCTGGTCTGGGGGATATTCGAGCGGATATCCAAGCTCACTGAGGCCGATGCGCTCAAGTCAGGGGCCATGAAGGGGCCGTATGACAAGATCCCGTTCTTCCGCTTCGATGAGAAAGCTGCGGCGGAGTTCTTGGCCTGGCGCGAGGACCTGGAGGGTCGATTGCGCAGCGATAGATTGTCGCCTGCGCTCGAGGCGCACCTTGCCAAGTACCGCAAGTTAGTTCCTGCGCTGGCGCTTATCGACCACCTTGCCGAGGCCGGCGCGGGCGGCGTCGGGAAAGAGGCGTTGCTACGCGCGCTGGCGATGGCCGAATACCTCGAGACGCACGCGCGGCGGCTCTACGGCGCAACGGATACCATTGACATCATCGCCGCCGAGGCGATCCTCGCCCACATCCGTAGGGGCGCTCTCAAAGACGGCTTTACGGCCCGCGATGTACATCAGTCGGGCTGGTCGAAACTGGCAGACCGCGAGCACGTCCAGCGAGGGCTCGACCTTCTGGCCGAACTCGACCACGTGGCCGCCGTAACCAAGAAATCGAATTATGGGGGGCGGCCGAAGGTCTCCTACCGGATTAACCCGGCGAACGGGGGGCGACCGTGAGCGGGTCCTATCTCAAGAAGCTTCGCACTCTAAGATTCCAAAAAGGAATACTTGAGGCACCCTCAAAACCCTCAAAACTGGGTTTTGAAGGTTTTGAGGGTACTCGAGGTAGTCGTTTTCCCGATTTTCAGGGTCGCTATGGGCGGGTTGTGGCCGCGTTCGAGGCCGGCTGCCCCGACCTGGTCCCCGCCGAGAGGTGGCGGCAAGCGGTAGAGGATGGCCACGCCTTCCTCGCGCGCTGGGGCGACCAGGCCGAGGCCCTTGGCTGGGCCGCCAAGGATCTGTTTGGGCTGCACGAGCCGCCGGAGAAGCCACACCCAGGTTACAGCCGCCTCTCCCGATACGATGAGACCGGATTGATCTGGCTTCTACAGGGCCGGAAGGTGGTGGCCCTCACCGAGGCCACCGCAACGATCCGAAATCAGATAGGTACGCTCACAATTTATCGTCGCTTCAATAAGCCCGCACTCGGGCCGGTGGGCGACAGCCTGGACGACCTCCAATGATGGCCCGCTGCCGCCTTCCCAACCGCCGTGGGCACGAACTGCTCAGCTTCGAACATGCGGGCATCTACTACACCGCTGGCGTCGGGAGGTTCGAGAACAGCGATCTGGCAGAAACCTTCCTGAACACCCGCAAGCACGGGACTGCCGTTGACGTGAATGCGCGGGATGCTGCGGTGGCAGCCTCGCTTCTACTCCAGCACGGTTGCGATGTGAACACGTTGGAACCGCACGGCGTGAGCTTGTCGTGCTCGCAGCGGCATTGAATTGGTGCTGGAGGAATAAGCGGCTAGACCGCCCGATCCCGATCACGCTACCAGTGCAATCGGAGCCACGCGAGCGCCATCTTACACGGTCGGAAGCTGCCCGCCTGCTTGCTGGTGCGCTTGGATGGGACAAAGATGGCAGGCGGCATCATTGCCGGATCAATCGGCACCTTGCCCGCTTCATCTTGATCGGCCTCTATACCGGAACCCGCCATGACGCGATCTTGCGGCTGCAATGGATCGCAAACACGACCGGCGGTCATATTGATCTCGATGACAGCGTGATCTACCGCAGGCCCCGGACCGCCATTGAGACCGGCAAGCGCAAGCCGCCATTGCCCATTCCTCCTCGGTTGCTGCCGCACCTGCGCCGCTGGCGTCGGCATACCGCGCGTTTCCTAATCGAGTGGAATGGCTTGCCCATCGCCTCGCAGGAACGCCGCGCTTGGCGCCGCGCGCGCGAGCTTGCTGGTCTTGGCAAGGACGTGACGCCGCACATTTTGCGGCACACATGTGCGACGTGGCTCTTGCAAAGTGGCGTCTCGATTTACGACGTGGCTGGCGTACTCGGTTGCTCGGAGGCGGTGGTGCGCAAGACCTACGGGCACCACGCAAAGGACCATCTGCGCACCGCTGTGGCCGCGTTCTCACACCGACCCGCCGGCAACGGATTGGCAATGAAACGCGGCTAAAAACGTGAACAAACTGGGGCAATCGTCATTGGGCGCTTGCGCAAAATCAATCACTTAGCGGGAGAGCGTTCCCTTCACACGGGAGAGGTCGTAGGTTCAATCCCTACAGCGCCCACCATTTTTCAATAGCTTACCGGCAGTTCTCGGCAGTATCAGGCAGAACGATACGGCAACCTGGGCCCACAACCCGTGGAATGGGCGTGGAAAAAATCTCATTTTGTTCTGTTGAGCGCAGAAAGTCTACGGCGTGTTCGCCCGGCCCTGACTCAGGAGCGGCATTCACAACCCGATCTCACCCCGACACTCGCTGTGAACCAACGGACGAGGCGGGGGGTAAGAAAAATTTTGAGATCAACCCCGTAACACCTATGGACCATAGTCGAGCAGCCAAACCTCAGGCCCCGCGGTGTGGCGCAAGAACACCCACCGGCACCCCATGCCAGCGCCGACCTATCCGCGGCCGCAAGCGATGCCGCCTGCACGGTGGCCTAAGCCCCGGCGCCCCGCGCGGGCAAAAGAATGGAAATTTCAAAACGGGGGACTGGACGGTTGAGGCGATTGCAGAGCGGAAATGGCTTCAATCCCTCCTGCGGTCCTTTTGCAAAGGCTCGGAATGAAGAACACCAATCAAGTTATCACACGTACCGCCCAGCGGCGTCGGCCCGTTCGTGTGAGGCTGCAACGGGTCACCGCCATCGTGGCCAAAAATCACCCGCCCGATGGTGAGGGTAAGGTCTGGTGGGCTCGCCTAAAGCAAGCTCTTGGCACGTCGTCGAGTGATTT
>DATFQX010000457.1:0-3651 GCA_035263865.1 Xanthobacteraceae bacterium | reverse complement strand
GGCCTCGTGATAGTTAAGCCGGTCGAGATGGATCAAGAGATCCATATCGCGGTCGAAGGCGAGCAACGGGTTTTCGGCGAGTGAATGAAACGGAGCAAGAAAAACGCCGGTCCTTAGAAATCTTTCACTCATGGGATTGGCTTGAGTCGCAGGTTTCTCAAAAAAAGAGCCGATCGCGGAAAGGCCGCTAGAGCAATCATACTGCGATTTCGGGCATTGACACTCAAGAGTGCGATCTTCCGGGGGAGATTTGTTGGGCCAAAAAGGAGAAAAATTCGTGGACGCGAATGATCGAGACTGGCTTGGGTTGCATGATCGGGTGTGCGTCATTACTGGGGCAGCAAGCGGTATTGGCCGGGAGACCGCGATCCAGTTCGCGACTGTGGGCGCCAAGGTCGTGGCGATCGACCGCGATGGCAATGGTTGTTCGCAGACAGCCGAAGAGGTTAGGAAGCAGGGCGGACTGGGCATGGCGCTGGAGTGTGATGTCTCAGAAGCCGAGAGCGTTTCTGCGGCGGCGGGCCGGGCGCTTGCCACTTTCGGCAGGTGCGACGTTCTGATCAACAACGCGGGCGTACTCCAGCCGGGACGGTTGGAGGTACTCTCATTGGTGGACTGGAATGCTCTGCTGCAAATCAACTTAACCGGATACTTCTTGTGCGCGCAGGCTTTCGGCCGGGACATGCTCGCAAGGGGATCAGGCGTGCTAGTGCATATTGCCTCGATCGCTGCGGGGCAACCTCAAGGGATGAGTGGCGCTTACAGTGTGAGCAAGGCCGGGGTAGCGATGCTTTCTCGTCAGCTCGCTTTTGAATGGGGTCCACGCGGGATTCGCAGCAACACCGTAAGCCCAGGGCTCATTCGAACCACGCTCAGCGAGAGTTTTTATCAGGCTCCGGGTGTCAAAGAACGGCGCGAAGCGATCGTGCCACTCAGAGCAATTGGACGGCCGCTTGATATTGCGAATGTTGTCGTCTTTTTAGCAAGTTTCCGTGCCGGCTATATCACAGGGCAAGATATCGTTGTGGATGGAGGTCTCTCCCAGGCGCTCATGGGTTACGTTCCACGGCCCGGATATGACTGACTTTGCTTAAAAAGCCAGACGACTGGTGCAGGCGTCGACTAAGTAGGAGCTGGTGCTCAACATGAAACCGCAAAGGTGCTCCGACGTGACGGTGACGAGCGAGCCGGGCAAAGGTTCGGTCTTTACGGTGCGCCTGCCGGCGGGCGAGCACACATAAAAATAACCTGCCGCGCCGACGAGGTGATCGAGTGATGTAAGCGAGAGGGAGGTTCAGAATGAAACTTCCCCGCCGACAATTTCTGCATCTGGCAGCTGGCGCCGCCGCGCTCCCGTCCGTCGGCGCCACAGGTTACTGCCGGTCGTTTTTTAACTATTATGACGAACTCCAAAAATGAGGCGGAACGCCTTGGGAGCGCACTATGGATCGTCGATTGGCCGCGATCCTTGCTGCCGACGTTGCCGGCTACAGCCGGCTCATGAGCAAGGATGAAGCCGGCACGCTTGCCGCACTTCAAGCGTACCGGTCCGAGCTGATCATACCCGCGATCGAACGACATCGGGGCCGAATCGTTAAGCTCATGGGCGACGGCATCCTGGCGGAGTTCGGCAGTGTGGTTGAAGCCGTGGCGTGCGCGATAGAGGTCCAGCATCAGATGGAGGCACGTAATCGCGGCGTACCCGCTGACCGTCGGATGCTGCTGCGAATGGGCGTACATCTCGGCGACATTATCGTCGACGGCGACGATATATACGGCGATGGCGTGAACATCGCAGCGCGCCTCGAGGGTATCGCAGAGAGCGGCGGTATCTGCATTTCCCGCCAAGCCTACGACCAAATCGACGGCAAGCTGCCTATCAACTGTCAGCCGCTGGGTTTGCAAACATTGAAAAACATTCCCAAACCCGTTGAGGTCTACGCCATCGATGTCGAGGGCGCTGACACCGTTAATCGGATTAGCGCGGCTAGTATCAAGCTGAAGGTCAACTACTGCCGTGCGCCCGACGGAGTACGGCTGGCGTATGCGACTGTGGGCTCTGGGCCGCCTCTGGTGAAGACGGCAAACTGGATGAATCACGTCGAATATGATTGGGAAAGCTCGGCGCTTCGCCATTTCTTCGTCGCCCTTGCGGGGGACTTCACGTTGCTGCGCTACGATGCGCGCGGCAATGGGCTCTCCGATTGGGACGTCGAGGACGTGTCGCTCGATGCGTGGGTAAGGGACCTTGAGACGGTGGTCGAAGCCGCGGGACTGGACCGCTTCCCGCTGCTGGGGATGTCGCAGGGATGCGCCATCTCCGTGGCCTTTGCCGTACGACATGCTGAGCGCGTGAGTCACCTTGTCCTCTATGGCGGCTTCGCGCGCGGGGCATACCGCCGAGCAAAGACCGAGCTGGAATTGCAAAAAGCCAAGGCGCTGGCGGCCTTGATCCGCACAGGATGGGGAGAGGAGACCCCCGTATTTCGGCAGCTCTTCTCCTCAATGATTATGCCGGGCGCAACACCGGAGCAGCTGCAAAAATTCGCCGAGCGGCAACGCAAGACGACTTCGGCCGAATGCGCGTACCGCTATTTCGAGACCACCAGGAACCTCGATGTGAGCGAGCTGCTGCCAAACGTGACGGTACCGACGCTTGTCATGCACAAGCGTGAAGACCAAATGCAACCGTTCGAGGCGGGTCGTGAGCTTGCCGCCGGAATACCCGGGGCGCGATTCATAGCGTTGCCAGGACAAAATCACATTCCGTTGGAGCAAGACCCCGAAACAGAACGCATGCTCGAAGAGATCAAACTGTTCTTGAAAAGGTGATGAATCCTGGTGGATCAACCTCAAGACCGCCAAGGCGCTGGGCATCGAGATGCCGCCCACGCTGCTCGCGCGCGCTGACGGGGTGATCGAATGATCAAACGACGCGAGTTCATCTCGCTGCTCGGCGGCGCGGCGGCGGCGTGGCCGCTCGCGGCGCGCGCGCAACAGTCCACAATGCCGGTGGTCGGTTTTCTTAACCCTCAATCGCCTGACGCGATCGGGGACCTTCTGCGTGGATTCCGCCAGGGCCTCAAAGACACCGGCTATGTCGAGGGCGAGAACGTCGCGATCGTCGTGGCTTTTGCGACTGCGCTCCAACTGCGGGCGGGCGTGGTAGTGATCGATGCCGATGCATTCTTCAATAGTCGGAGCAAACGGCTCGCCGAGCTAGCCCTCCGTCACGGGATGCCCGCGATCTACCAATATCGCGAGTTCGCCGCCGCTGGCGGTCTCGCCAGCTATGGGTCGAGGCTCGCCGACGCATATCGTCAGGTTGGCATCTATACCGGCCGGATACTCAAAGGTGATAAGCCGGCTGATCTACCAGTCCAGCAATCGACGACGGCCGAGCTGATCGTCAACCTCAAGACCGCGAGGGCGCTCGGCCTCGACGTGCCGCCGACGCTGCTCGCTCGCGCCGACGAGGTGATCGAATGAAGCGGCGCGAGTTCATCAAGTTCATCGGCGGCGCGACGGCGACGTGGCCATTTGCGACGCGGGCGCAGCAAACGGACCGCGCGCGGCGTATCGGCGTGCTGATGAATGTAGCCGTGGACGATCCGGAGGCACCGGCGCGAGTCGGAGCGTTCTCTCAGGGCT
>DATFQX010000456.1:0-2805 GCA_035263865.1 Xanthobacteraceae bacterium | reverse complement strand
TTTGTTAACCACGCGTCGTTAATGTTCCGACTCGGTTCGTCCCAAGGCGTTTTCGAGGGCCGCCGCTGCGGCGTGCCGACCTGAGCCCGAAGCGGCGAGGAAGGGAACTGGCATGCGCGTATTGCTGATTGAGGATGACAGTGCCACGGCTCAATCGATTGAGCTGATGCTCAAGTCCGAGAGCTTCAACGTCTACACCACCGATCTGGGCGAAGAGGGCGTCGATCTCGGCAAACTCTACGACTACGACATCATCCTGCTCGACCTGAATCTCCCGGACATGTCCGGCTTCGAGGTGCTGCGCACGTTGCGCGTCTCCAAGGTGAAGACCCCCATTCTGATCCTCACCGGGCTGGCCGGCATCGAGGACAAGGTCAGAGGTCTCGGCTTCGGCGCCGACGACTACATGACCAAGCCGTTTCACAAGGACGAGCTGGTGGCGCGCATCCACGCCATCGTGCGCCGCTCCAAAGGCCACGCTCAGTCGGTGATCCAGACCGGCGATCTGGTGGTCAATCTCGACACCAAGACGGTGGAAGTGAACGGCGCGCGCGTGCATCTCACCGGCAAGGAGTACCAGATGCTGGAGCTCCTGAGCCTGCGCAAAGGCACGACGTTGACCAAGGAGATGTTTCTCAACCACCTCTACGGCGGCATGGACGAGCCCGAGCTCAAGATCATCGACGTCTTCATCTGCAAGCTGCGCAAGAAACTCGCCAACGCCTCGAACGGCAAGAACTACATCGAGACGGTATGGGGCCGCGGGTACGTGCTGCGCGAGCCATCGGACGACGAGGCGCGCATCCCCGCGTGACGAATTTTCCAAGAGCCATCGGCTCTCTCTCCTCTAGACTCGGACAATTCCGAACCCCGCCTGAGGCGGGGTTTTTGTTGGCGACGGCCCCCCGCTTGGTGCTCACGCTTCGACGCTGAAACTATGAAGTAAGCGGTGGGGCGCTACGCATCGGCGCGAGCGCGGTTGACCAGTGGCGGGCGGGTCGTAGAGTGCGCTCCCCAATCATTCTCACGCACCCGTCAATGGCTTCCCCCGCGATCCCCACATTGTCCGCGTACGGCGCCGAGATGCCCGCCATCGGCTTTGGCACCTCCTCCTTGGGCGATTGCGGCGAGATCGTCGCAAGCGCGCTCAGGCTCGGCTACCGTCATATCGACACCGCTTGGAAATACGGCACCGAGCGCGGCGTCGGCGAAGGCATCCGCGCCTCCGGCCTGCCGCGCAACGAGATTTTCCTTACCACCAAGGTATCGCACGAATACCTGCGCGCCGACGATTTCGCGCGCTCGGTCGAGCAGAGCCTGAAGACTCTCGGCGTCGACTTCGTCGATCTCCTGCTCGTGCATTGGCCGAACCCGCAGATCCCGCTCAGCGAGCCCATGCCCGCGCTCGCCAAGGCCAAACGGCAAAGACTTGCCCGCCATATCGGGGTCGCGAATTTCAATATCGCCATGCTCGACGAAGCGATCCGGCTCTGTCCGGAGCCGCTGGTCAACCTGCAGGCCGAATATCACGCCCATCTCGACCAGACCAAGCTCACGGCGGCGTGCCGCGAGCGCGGCCTGATCTTCACCGCCTACTGCCCGCTCGGCCGCGGGCGTCTGTTGCGCGACCCGGCGCTTGCCGAGATTGCGGCCGACAAGGGACGGCCGCTCGCCCAAATCGCGCTGCGCTGGCTGATCCAGCAGGGCAACATCGTTGCGATCCCGCGCTCGTCGAACGCCAAGCGCATGGCGGAGAACCTCAACGTGTTCGACTTTGCGCTGACCGATGAGGAGATGGAGCGGATCGCGGCGCTCAAGCGGCCCGACGGCAGGATCGCCAATCCCGCGGGCCGCGCGCCGGCGTGGGATTGAGACGGCGGGAACGAACGATGACCAAGACGCCGAAATATTTCATGTACTTTCCCGGCAACTACCGATGGTCGGCGGCCTTCGTCAACATGCTCGGCCGCGCAGCCTACGGCGGCGCCGACATCAGCGAACTGCACAAAATCGGACGGGCGCTCGCGGGCAAAGCCGCCGAGGACGACGCAGCCTGGTTCGACGCCTGCGTCAAGGTCGGCGACGAAGTGCGCGGCCACGCCGAGCGCTTCGCCGCATCCGGCCATGCGGTCTCGGCCGCGGCCTTCTATCTGCGCGCTTGTCACTATTATCAGATGGGCGAACGCTTTCGCACCCCGAAGGACAAAACGGCGCTCGATGCCTACCGCACCGCGGTCGATTGCTTCCACCGCTTCGCGGCGCTCACGGACGTCAAGATCGACATCGTCGAGGTGCCGTTCGAAGGCAAAAGCCTGCCCGGCTATTTCGTTCATGCCCAGAACGCGAAATCAGCGCGCGCGCCGTGCGTCGTATTCTTCGACGGCCTCGACGTCACCAAGGAGATCCAGTACCTCGCCGGCGTGCCGGAACTGATCAAGCGCGGCATCTCGGTCCTGGTCATGGACGGCCCCGGCACCGGCGAGGCCATCCGTTTCCGCGGACTTGTCCTACGCCACGATTATGAAAAAGCCGGCAGCGCTTGCATCGATTTCCTGGAAAAGCGAGGTGACGTGGACAGCAAGAAGATCGGCATCGTCGCGATCAGCCTCGGCGGCTACTACGCGCCCCGCTGTGCCGCGCTCGAGCCGCGCTTTGCCGCCTGCATCGCCTGGGGCGCCATCTGGGATTATCACGCGGTGTGGAAGCGGCGCATCGAGGCCCAGTTCAAGGCATCACTGTCGGTGCCGGGCCACCACATCATGTGGATCCTGGGCGCCGCGACGCTCGAGGACGCATTGAAGCGGC
>DATFQX010000455.1:0-2342 GCA_035263865.1 Xanthobacteraceae bacterium | reverse complement strand
ATACTTGCTCATCCAGGCGCGCCAATCTTTCATCCCCGGGTCATTCTCAAACTCAGGATCGAGCGGGTCCTTGGTCCAGGTCGAGGACAACAAACCGATGCTGCTCTCGAGCCCGGCCGGCTGAAGGACAACGGGCACCGACACTGAGATATTGCTCATGAAAAAAATCGGCTTCCAGTCGAGATCGCGGACCTTACGGATCGCCTGCACGGCGAGCGGCGGGAGGGTGACGGCGATCAGCGCGTTGCAGCCGGCCGTCTTGAATTCGACGATCTGCCGGTCGATCGAGACATCCGTGAATTCGTAGGTCGCTTCCCTGACGGTCGCGGCGTATTTGTCGCCCAGCACGTCGCGCACGCCGGCCGTATAGTCGCGACCGAAGTCAGTGTTCTCATGGAGGATACAGATTTTTGGATTTGGATCCTGCTTGAGGATGTATCGCGCGTAAAGACGCGCGGCCAGTCGATAGCTCGGAAGCATGCCGGGGATCGTGTAGGGCGTCGCCTTGTAATTGCCCCAGCGATAGGCGCCGCTCGCGATGAACAGCTGCGGAATTTTTCGCTCGTTGAGATATTTCGCGACCTCGAGCTGAGTGGGTGTCCCGATCGAACCGTAAGTAAAGGCGACGTGGTCCACGTCGATCAGCTTGCGCGTCTCGTTCCCGGTTCGCCACGGCAGAAAGCCGTCGTCGACACTGATCAGGTTGATCTTGCGGCCATTGATGCCGCCCTGATCGTTGATCATTTGCATGTAGGCCTTCTCGGCCAAACCGAGCGACGAGAACCAGGCGCCCGGACCGGTATAAGGCATGGTCTGGCCGATCTTGATCTCGGCATCGGTCACCCCCGGCGCGTTCTCCGCGGCCGCCGACATCGCCATGGCGCCGCTCGCGAGCAAGCAGCCGAACAAAATCCGAAACACCGCGCGCCCCCTTTCGCCTTCGATGTGGCCGGTTGTCCTCCGGCAATGGCGCAACGCCGGCAGCAGCCGTCCGCAAACCGCCGGCTGCTGCGCGCCCGCCGCGAGCGGGCAAGCCGTGGCGCCACTAAGAAGTGCGATGAAGAACCCGCTGCGTTTCATGTCCTCCCCTCGGTTCGAGGATCGCACCCTACCACATCGTTCTAGGAAAGCCCGCTCTCTGTCACGGCAAGATTAGCCGCCGATGGCCGAGTCGGGTTTATGAGCAGATCCGGTCCTTGGGCCGAAGTCCGCTTTGCCATCAAACCGAACACGCAGGGGCTTCGCCTCCACATGTCCGTCAGCGCCGGATGCGGACATCACCGCATATTCAATCGGCGCATGCGCGCGGCGCGCAGGTTCCGCGTTTCATTCGCCCGCCTTCCACTTTGCGAGCGGCCAGATATCGGGAACTTCGCTGCCCTTGTGCGTCCAGGGATCGACCGTCCAGAGCTCGTTGGTCTTGCGATCCTTGATCATCGCTGTGTTGTGCGGACCCTCGGTGAATAGGAACCGCGACACCGGCGCGGCAATCGTATGGTGCCGCAGCAATTTGAGCTGGTCGAGAACGAGCAGCAGCGAATTCGTGTTGTTGGTCGTATCGATGCAATCGAATTGACCGCGATTGCCCGCCAAGCCGATAAGCGGGCCGGCCCGCGCGACGCGCATCGTCGTGCCGGTGATGGGCGCAATGCGCCGTTCAAACCACGCCTCGGTGCGACCGATTGCAGCCCGTTCCGCCTGCGCCGAGGCCAACCCCGACGCCATGATCGCGGCCATCTGGGCATGATCAGCGCTCGTGAGAGCGATCTCGGTGCGGAAGGCGCATCCGAAGCCGTGGCAAATGACGACGCTGAATGGGTTCGGAGAGGTCAGCGACCACTCCCGGAGCATGGCCATAACCGCGGGATCGACGTTGTCCGCGACGGCGGGCCCCCCAGCCATAAGCAACGCCACGAGCACCATCGCGAAGCGGCGCACGACCACCTCCCCCGATGAATCCCCCAAACGAATTTACAAGGCGGCCGACTCCCCGCAAAGCGCAACCGGCCGCCAGCGAGGCGCTCCGCGGCATTTTGTGGGAGAGCGTGACTTATTTGCCAGCCTTGCCGGCGCGCAAGCGCCGCCAACGCATAGATGACCGAAGTAACAGTGTTTTTTGTCGGGAAGGATGCGGTTATTGCGCCTATTGAGTCCGAGATGGGCCAGAAGGAGACCTCAAGCCGGCCGTTTAACTCCCGCGCTGTCAGCGCACCTTGCGTTCGTTGACGCGCGTCGCGGTTGCGGGGTCGTTTTGGTCGTCACGCCACGTCGGATGATGGAAATGGATGACGAAATCGCCATTGTATGAAACGACCGCCTCGTCGAAGGTGATCGTTCCGATG
>DATFQX010000454.1:0-5131 GCA_035263865.1 Xanthobacteraceae bacterium | reverse complement strand
AACATCGCCAGCGAATACAAGCGGCTGCGCCGCCTGCAGGACCAGGACATCGCGCTTAGGCTTAAGAGCGGCGCGCTGACGCCCTCGCAAGAGCGCAAGTACAAGAAGCTCAAGGACCAAATCATCGCCGAGGTTAAATCGTTGCGGCTCAATCAGGCGCGCATCGACGCGCTGGTCGAGCAGCTTTACGACATCAACAAGCGCCTCGTCGGTTACGAGGGCCGCCTGATGCGGCTCTCCGAAAGCCACGGCGTGGCGCGCGAGGACTTTCTCAAGAATTACCAGGGCTCCGAGCTCGATCCGCGCTGGCTCAACCGCGTGTCCAAACTGAGCGCGAAGGGCTGGAAAAGCCTCGTTGCCAAGGACAAGGATAAGGTCAAGCAGCACCGCCACGAGATCCAGATGCTCGCAGGTGAGACCGGGCTCGAGATCGGCGAGTTCCGCAAGATCGTGCAGATGGTGCAGAAGGGCGAGCGCGAGGCGCGTCAGGCCAAGAAGGAGATGGTGGAGGCGAACCTACGCCTGGTCATCTCGATCGCCAAGAAATACACCAACCGCGGCCTGCAGTTTCTGGACCTGATTCAGGAAGGCAATATCGGGCTGATGAAGGCAGTCGATAAGTTCGAGTATCGCCGCGGCTACAAATTCTCGACCTATGCCACATGGTGGATCAGGCAGGCGATCACGCGCTCGATTGCGGATCAGGCGCGCACCATCCGCATTCCCGTGCACATGATTGAAACGATCAACAAGATCGTGCGCACGTCGCGCCAGATGCTCAACGAGATCGGACGCGAACCGACTCCCGAGGAGCTCGCCGAAAAGCTCGGCATGCCGCTCGAGAAGGTCCGCAAGGTACTCAAGATCGCCAAGGAGCCGTTGTCGCTAGAAACGCCGATCGGCGATGAGGAGGACTCTCATCTCGGCGATTTCATCGAGGACAAGAACGCAATCCTGCCGATCGATGCGGCGATTCAATCCAATTTGCGCGAAACCACGACCCGCGTCCTGGCGTCACTGACGCCGCGCGAAGAGCGCGTGCTGCGCATGCGCTTCGGCATCGGGATGAACACCGACCACACGCTGGAAGAGGTCGGCCAGCAGTTCTCGGTGACGCGCGAGCGCATTCGCCAGATCGAGGCCAAGGCGCTGCGCAAGCTCAAGCATCCGAGCCGCTCGCGGAAGCTGCGCAGCTTCTTGGATAACTAGCGGCCGACGGCCGTTTGGGCGCCGTCGTCAAGGCTAGGCGTTTTGAGCGCAAGCGCAGCTTTTGAGGCGCTCATTCTCCGACATTGCTGAACTCAGCGCGTGCGAGGTTCGCTCAGCGCGCCAAACGGTCTCGCCTCCTCGAAAGCCCGGCTTGCGCGCAGAACAAGCGCGTCCGCACCGATCGCGCCGATGAGCTGCAGGCCGATGGGAAGTCCCTCGCGCGTCAGGCCGCAGGGAATGGACGCGGCGGGCTGCTGCGTCAGGTTGAACGGATAGGAGAAGGGCGACCAATCCGTCCACGCCTCGCCCGACTCTCCCGATGGCGGCACCACATGACCCACATCGAAAGCAGGCAGCGGCATGCTCGGCGTCAGCAGCAGGTCATAGTGTTCGAAGAACCGGGCACATGCAATATGCAGCTCCGCGCGCTTGAGCTGCGCGCGGATATAGTCAGCGGTGGATGTCTTGAGTCCCTGCGCCGCGGCAGCGACAAGAGCTGGGTCGGCTTCGTCGCGAACCCTCTCGCCATAGGATTGCAAAAGCGTCGCGAACGAAGACCACCACAACGTATTCCAGATCGCGATCGGGTCGCCGTCAATCTCCGGATCCCTTTCATCAATGTGAGCGCCGAGATCCGCGAACACCCGCACCGCCGAATTCACCGCCGCCTCGACTTCCGCCTCGATGCGCCTGGCGTATCCCAGCCGCGGCGAGTATGCGATCCGCATGCCTCGCACGCCATCCTCGAGACCGATGCGGAAATCAGGCGCAGGTGATGTCCACGCGTAGACATCGCGTGTGTCGGGAGCAGACATGATCGTCAGCGCCAGTGCCGCATCGGCGACCGATCGCGTGAGAACGCCCACATGCGCAAGCGTCCCGAGCGGCGAGGGAGGCCACGCCGGCACGCGTGCGCGCGTCGGCTTGATGCCGTAGCAGCCGGTAAATGCGGCGGGGATGCGGATCGATCCGCCACCGTCCGTTCCGATGTGGATATTGCCCATGCCGAGAACGACGGCCGCCACGGCTCCGCCGGAGGAGCCTCCCGGCGTTTTGCGCGTGTCCCACGGATTGCGCGTGACGCCGGTCAATGGACTATCGGTGACTGCTTTCCAGCCGAACTCGGGCATTGTGGTCTTGCCGATGATAATCGCGCCTTGCTCGCGCAACCGAGCAACCGCCGGCGCATCGTGCGTTACTGGCGCGTCCGATGTGAGCTTCGAGCCGAAACGAGCGGGCATGCCGGCGACGAGTACATTGTCTTTGATGCCGACCGGCATGCCGTCGATCAGTCCCCTGGGCGCGCCAGCCCTCCAGCGCGCCTCGGCATCGCCCGCGCCTCTCAGGGCGGCCTCGCGATCCACCCAGCAATAGGCGTTCACAACGCAGTTGTGCCGATCGATCTGATCGAGCACGGCGCGAACCATCTCTACCGGCGAGAGATCCTTGCGCCGGTAACGCGCGAGCAATTCGGCAACCGACCAGAAGGCGGTGCCATCCTTCGGCGCTTTGGTTATGATGTGATGTCTCCGTTCGTGTCAGATCGTATCCCACGAATAGCACAATGTGGCCACGGGCCCTGCGGGCTTGAGAAAGCCCCATCCGGACGAGGGAGGAACCATGACAAGCCGCCGGCAATTCCTGAAGCTGACGCTTGGGCTTCCTTTCTCCTCGGGAGGACTTTGGCTTGGATCGGATCGGCTGCAGGCGCAAGAACCGTGGCCGACGCGCACGATCACGCTTGTGGTCCCGTTCCCGCCCGGCGGCGTTGCTGATTTCGCGGCCCGCCCCCTCGCCGCCCATTTGTCCGAAGCGTTGGGACAGAAGGTCGTTATCGAGAACAAGGGTGGAGCAGGAGGCGGGATCGGGCATGCTTTCGTCGCGCGCGCAGAACCCGATGGCTATACGATCATGATGGCGCTGCCTTCGCTTGCCGTCATTCCCGAAGGCAACCGGCTACAGGGCAAGCCGGTCCCCTATGAGGTTGACCAATTCGTGCCGCTCGCGCGCATGTTGGCCGACCCGCCCATCTTGGCGGTGAAAAACTCATCTCCATGGAATTCATTGGACGAGCTCATCGCGGCGGTTAGAGCAAACCCGGCGCGCGTACCCTATGGTACGTCCGGGCATCTCGGCACCGTCCATCTGGCGATGGAAATGTTTCTCAACGCGGCCCAGCTCAAGATGGTGCACGTGCCGTATCAGGGCGGCGGCCCTTCGTTCAACGCACTGCTGTCGGACCAAGTGCCAGTGGTTCCGACGCTCGAGTCGACTGCCAAAGGCCAAATCGATGCTGGAAACGTCCGCATCCTGGCGCAATGGGGCACCGAACGGCTGCCGAGCCTTCCGCACGCGCCGACACTGCAGGAGGCCGGATATCCGGACGTAGTCTACATCCTTTGGACTGGCGTGTTTGCGCCAAAGAAGACGCCTGCGCACGTGACGCGCATTCTGCGCGAGGCGATCCGCCCGTTCATGCAGGACCAAGCCGTCATCGAGCGTTTCGCAAAAGCCGGAAGCCGGGTCTCCTATCTTGATGGGCCGGAATTTGTGCGGTTCCTAGATTCCGACACTAATCGCCTGCTCAAGGCGGTGCGCAATATTGGCTTATCGTAGCGCCGAGCACAGGTCGCAAAAACGATTTCGCCCGGCAGAGCCGGGCGAAACCGTTTTGGCAATGAATCGGCGAGGCCCGATTAGACGCACCACCTGCGGCCATAGAGTGCCTGCAGCTTGGCCCAGGCCTCCGGATAAGTGTTGGCGTATGCCACCGCTCGCCAGCCGGGGCCCCAGGGGCCATTAACGTCGTTGCGCCAAATCTTGCAGTCACCATAGCCCCAGCGCACCACAACCCACGGCGGCTGCACCACGCGGGCATCCGCCGCTGGTATGACGGCGAGTGCGAGCAGGACCGTGGCAAGCGCGAGCGTCACGCGTTTCATCGAAAATCTCCCGTGCAATCATTGCGATCGTCGGAATGAAGGGTCCACCGACGGGCGCGAGTATAGTTTGCCTCGGCAAATTATACCAGTCAGATGCACGGGCTGATGCAGCCGCCGACGGTATTATTTTCCAACTATTTCCGGTCTGGCCACGGGCCCAGCCACAAGCGAGTCTCGCGCTCTGGTCAAGCTATTCGTGCGGCCGAAATCCGAAGGTCCGCTCAAATCGCTTGGCATAAGCCGGCCAGACCTGTGGATTGACGATCCGGGGAGGGCGCTTGCCGTCGAGCGTCATGACGAGCTGCTCGGCGGCGATGCGGCCCATATTGGCGCGCGCCTCCCGCGTCATGCCCGCGGTGTGCGGCGTCGCGATCACGTTATCGAACTGCAACAGCGAATGATCGGCCGCGGGCGGCTCCTTGTCCCACACGTCGACGCCGGCGCCTGCGATCTTTTTCGACCGCAACGCCTCGGCGAGCGCCCGCTCGTCGTGGATGAAACCGCGCGCCGCTGTGATGAAATAAGCGTGCGGCTGCATCAGCGCGAACTCGCGCGTGCCGATCATTCCGCGCGTTCCCTCATCGAGCGGACAGTTAATCGACACAAAGTCTGAGCGCCGCAACAGCTCGTCGAGGCTGACCTTGACCGCGCCCCGCGCGGCGATCGTCTCCTCGTCAAGATAGGGATCGCAGGCGATGACCTGCATGCCGAGCAGCCCGCGGCAAAGCTCGGCGATGCGGTGCCCGACGTTGCCGATGCCCACGACGCCGATGGTGCGCCCTTTGACATCGTTGCCCATGAAGACGTTGCGGTCGCGCATCGTGCCGCGCCGCAAGGCATGGTTGGTCTGCACGATCTGCTTGGAGAGCGCCAGCATCATCGCGAGCACATGCGCCGCCACCGCCTCGGCGTTGCCGCCGGACTGGTTGACCACGAGCACGCCCGCCTCGGTGCAGTCCTTGACGTTGACGGTATCGAAG
>DATFQX010000453.1:0-24765 GCA_035263865.1 Xanthobacteraceae bacterium | reverse complement strand
GGCGGACGAGTCACTCCACACACGCTCCGTCACACTGCAGCGACCTGGCTCATGCAAGCCGGTGTCGACAAATGGGAAGCGGCTGGGTTTCTCGGAATGAGTGTCGAGATGCTTGACCGCGTTTATGGACATCATCATCCCAATCACCTGCGCAATGCCGCGCGCGCGCTGGGATACGGGCGTCGGAGGCAATCATTGGCCGAACCATTGGCCCGGCACCGTCCGCGCCGTCCGCTTTCAGCACAACGTATTGAAAGACATGGTGGGCCCGGGAGGACTCGAACCTCCAACCAGACCGTTATGAGCGGTCGGCTCTAACCGTTGAGCTACGGGCCCATGAAAGCGGCACGCGCGCGACCCAATACACCGCGTACCTGCACGCGGCAACTGCGCCGCGGCCCAACGTGAGTTTTGCGCAGAAGATGGGGCCCCGCGAATCCCGCCGCAACTTCACGCGCGAGCGCGGAACAGTCGGCTACATGCGGAACAGCCGCTTGGCGTTGCCGCTGAGGATCTTCGCCTTGTCTTCATCGCATAGCGGCACGGTTTCCATCCATTGCACCCCCGGCTTGTTGGCGACAAAGGGCCAGTCCACCGCGAATAGGATGCGGTCGATTCCCATTTCCATGACGCAGCACAGCAGTGCCGGGTTGGAGAAGTTGCCGCTGGTCGTGATGTAGAAGTGCCCGCAGAAGGCCTCGCGAAAGCTCAGAGTCTTCGCGCCCGGGCGGGCAAGGGCGTGATCCACGCGCCACACCAGGAATGGCAGCGTCTCGCCGAGATGGCCGAGAATGATCTTCAGTCGTGGATAAGCGTCGAACACTCGGCCGAGCACGAGCCTGATCGCCTGCGTCGCGGTCTCGACCGTGTAGCCCCAGGCGGCTCGCACGACCATCGGAAAGTCCTTGGCATAGTCCTTGTAATAAGCGTCCATCACCGCCGGTAGCGGTAGCGAAGGATGCAGGTAGAGGGGCACGTCGAGCGCCTGCGCCCGCTCGAAGATCGACCAAAACCGCTTGTCATCGACAAAGACGCCGTTCGCGAGCCCGTGGATCATCGCTCCCTTGAAGCCAAGCTTGGTCGTCCGCTCGAGTTCGTCGGCTGCCGCTTTTGGGTCGCTCGTGGGCAGCGCTGCAAAGGCCGCGAACCGCTTCGGGTTGGCGGTAACAACGGCATGCAGCCGGTCGTTCACCCGCCGCGTCAGCGCGACGGCGTCGGCGCCAGTGAGCTTCTGCGTCGAGGGCGCGCCGTGGGACAGAATCTGCAGGTCGATGCCTGCTTCATCCATTTCGCGCAAGCGCAACTCGCCGAGGTCGTATAGCCGTTTGAGGATCTCCGGATCGCGCACACCCTCGACGCCGACGAACGACGCCGCCAGCTCCTTGTCCCAGTAGTGTTCCTCCAGCGCGATCACCGGACACTTCAGCGTTCGCAGCATGATTTTCCCCTCTCGTGGCCGATGCGTTTTCCTAGCAATCGCGAGCGAAGCTGTCACGGACGCGGCATCATCGCGACGAGTCCCGACCGCAAGCCTCCCTGCGGCTCTCGACGAGATGTGATGTACGGAGCCCCATTAAAAAGTGCTCGTCGCTTGCCGCAACCGCGACACAGTTGAGCAAACGGCGAACGCAACGCTTTCGAAAGTAGTTCACCCTTATAGGCGCTGCCTATGCTCGCGAAGGCGGGCCACGTAAAGCGGGCATAAACGAGCGGGTGAGCCACGCACAAGATGCAACCCTGCTGTGCGGTCGCAGCCTTAACTTAATGTGCGGCTCGAGGATTAGATTCTGTTGAGCCAAGGCGAGTCATGTCCCACCTGGTCGACAAAGCATTTGTAGAACGCGCAAACACCGTGCTGCTCCTCGGAGTTCTCTGGGGCGGCCTTGCGGCGTGTGTCATCGGCGCGCTGGCCTACGACATCGCCTACTGGCTACAGGGTTGGTGAGACGCACTCTTTACCTCCCGCAACCTGCCAAATTTCCTTTCCGTCGGCCGCACATTTCACCTGACGCTTCTCCGGCGGACGCGAGAGCGTTTGCACCCCACGTTTTGCGAGTTGGCGCACCCCTGGGTGGGCGGGTATATTGATCCGCGTTCGGAAATTTTCGCCATAGTTACATCGGGGAGGTTGCCGTGTCGATGGATTCGGGCGACGCCAGTCAGCTGCAGCGCGCGCTGGCACAATCGGTTCGCGAGCATTGGGTTTTATTCCTGATCGAGGGCATCGTCCTCGTGGTGCTGGGATTGCTAGCCATCGTGATCCCCCCGATCGCCACCATCGCGGTCACGATATTCCTAGGCTGGCTGTTTCTGATCAGCGGAATCGTCGGCCTAATCACCACGTTCTGGGCCCGGCACGCGCCGGGATTCTGGTGGTCGCTCCTTTCCGCGGTGCTCGCCATCGCCGCCGGCATCGTCTTGCTGGCATGGCCGGTGCGCGGCGCCGTCTCGCTCACCTTGCTGCTGATCGTGTTCTTCATCATCGAAGGCGTCCTCTCGATCATGTACGCGCTCGAGCACAAGAAGGAGCTGTCGGGTCGGTGGGGCTGGATGCTGCTCAGTGGCATCATCGACCTCATTCTGGCGGCGATCATCTGGGGCGGGCTGCCGGGTACGGCGGAGTGGGCGCTCGGACTCCTGGTCGGCATTAACATGCTGTTCGGCGGCGCGGCGATGATCGCGATGGCGCTACACGCACGCAGCGCCGACGCCACCACTGCGCCGAAAGCGCTCTAAAAGGGCTGAACGAGCAGGCTTGCAGCCTCGCCGTCCTTGCCGATCAGCGCGGGGGCACCGATGAGCAGCGGTGCCCCATCAACTTCCAGGCTCGCCTGCACCGACACGAGCGCGCCTGGCACAAGCGGATGTAAGGTGCCGACGCGCGAGCCGATCAGCGGCTCGAGCGGTTGTGCAATTCGGCAGCCCTCGACCAGCCATGACGAAAATCCGGCAAAGTCATCTTCGCTCGGAAGCTTCGCCACCGCGGTCGCTAGACGCGCCCGCGCCGCCTCCTCCGGTATGACGGACCCATCACGCGTCAGCGTACGCAGAACGCGAATCCACGTACCCTTGTAGGCAACGGTGGCGCGCACCGCGAAGGTGTCGCCCAGTGCCGCCTCGCCCTCGATGCGCCTGAGGCGGCGGTCGCGCTTGAGATCGGGAGCGGCGGCCACGTAGATCTCCTCCGCACCCTCTCCACGCGTCTGCGCTTCGATTGCCGCGATGATCTCTCCGAGACTCGCGCGCGACGAGCCCTGCGCCAAGGCGCGTTGCGCGATCGCCGCCGCCTTCGTTGCCAGCGCGATCTCCGTCGAATCGGCTGTGCCACGCAACGGCGCGAACAGCGCCGTCGCGTCGCTTAGGATCAGGCGGGGGCCGCCCTCGCGCAAATCGTCGGATATTCCGGCCGGCAGGCCCTCGAGATCGGCAATGCCGACCGCAGCGTCGGCTTTCGACGCCGCGATCAGGCCCGCTGCGGCAAAGCCGATGCGGGGGCTGTGGATCACCTCGCCAATTCGGCTGGTCGCTTCGATCCAGCCCTTCACCCGGTGACTGAGCGCGGCGACGAGCACGGGCGCGTCATCCATGGGCACGACCAGCAGCGCTTCCGACCAATACGGTACGAAGCCGGTCAGCCAAGACACGCCCGCCGGACGCGTGTTGTTGGTGTACACAATGAGCTTATCGAGGCCTGCCGCGCCCATCGCCGCGCGCAAGCGCGCGATGCGTGCTTCGAGTACCGCGTCGGGCAGCTCCGCCTTGGAGCGGGAAATCAGGCCGCGCCGCATGCTCGCCTCACGCTGCGACCTCGAACAGCTCGCGCGGCGTTCTGCACAGCACGTCGGCGCCTTCCTGCGTCACCACCACCGCGTCCCCAAGCACGATATAGCCCACATCAGGATGATAGGTGTTGGGATGGACGATCAGCGCCATGCCGGGCGTGAGCGGCGTATTCACGTCCTCGAGCAGGTGCGGCTTCGAATCGCAAAATAAGCCGAGGCCGTGGCCGCGCACCCGCGTCCATTTGCTGGTCGTGTAATCGCCGAGGCCATATTTGCGAAAGACATCGTTCTCCGCCCGTGCCACGCCGGCGGCGGTCGCACCCGGCCGCACCGCCGCAATCCCAGCGGCGAGCGCTTCACGAAACACGTCAAAGGCGCGGCGCTGCGCCGCCGTTGCCCGGCCTACGACCAACGTGCGGCAAATTTGCGCGAAATACCCATCGACGGCGGGCGTGAGCTCAGTCGTCACGAGATCGCCGCGGACGACGCGGCGCTCCGAGGGCGGAGTCATCCCCAGCACATCGGTTCCACCGGAGCCTATGATCATGAAATTATCCGGGCACCCTCGGCGGCGCAGATAAGCCTCGATATCCGCCACGATCTCGTATTGCCGCCGGCCGGGCCTCACCGCCTCACGGAACACTGCAAAGGCATCATCCGCCATCTGCGCCGCGCGGCGGAGCGCCGCGATCTCCGCCGGCAGTTTGTGCAGGAGGAGCCGGTCAAGGAGCGCGGTCGCATCCTCCAGGACAAAGCCACGGGCGTTATCCGCAAGCCACGTCGGCAGGAACCGACGCGGGGCGGCAGCGAGGCGATGATTGGCGACGCGATCGAGCCGGGCCGCGACCGCCCGTGCGATATCGGCAGCGACATATATTTTATTTTCCGGCGCCTCGGATTCGGCGCGCTCGGCTTCGGTGGCGCTGTCGAGAAATAGCTCGGTCGTGCCGTCAGACGAGACGAGCGCGAGGCCGTGTCCTTCGAGGATGCCGAAATCGGTGGCATAGCGCAGGTAGTCGCCCTGCCAGGCATTGCCGTAGAGCACGACGTGCTCGATGGCGGCATCCGCCATGGCGCCGAGCAAGCGTCGACGCCTCTCCTGCGCCAGCATGTCCCCTACTCCGCCGCAGTCCATGCGACTGCTGTTATTGGCGAGGCGCGAGGCGCTCGCGTCAGAATCGCACCGGAACGAACTGATCGTTGTAGATCGCCTTCGCCTCCGGCACGACGGACAGGATTCCGAGTTCCCTCAGCGAATGCCTGATCACGTCGATCGCCGCCGGATTCCAGGCACCGTCGGGCGAGAAACCCAAAATCTGCGCGTCATAAATTTTCGCGGCGATGCTGGGCTTGACCTCGATGGTCTTGGCTTCGGACGCCACCACGAACTCCTTGTTTGCTCGCATGAACGCGATCGTCTTGAACCAACCGCGCAAGAACCGCCGCAGCAAGTCCGGCCGTTTTTCGATTAGATCGTCGGTCGCAAAGATGACGTGGGTGTAGAAGTCCTTCGCTATCTCGCCGAACAGGAGGAAGTTTTTCGCCTTGCCGGCTTCCTCCAGCTCGTAGCCGGTCGCCGCCTCGATCACCATGCCGTCAAGTTCACCGCGTTGAATGGCCGCAAGCCGCGCCTGCATCTGGCCGAGCGCGAGGATCTGCATGCCGTCGCTGCCCCAGCCCTGCTGTCGCGACAATTCCCGCACGAGCCAGTCCGTGAGCGAGCCCACGGTGGTCACCCCGATGCGCTTGCCATTGAGATCCGCGATGGTCCTAATCGGGCTGCCGAACGGGAGCACGAGCGCGAGATTGGCGGGCGGCCCATACATGGCGGCAACCCCGATCGCTGGCGCCCCCTTGGCGCGGAAACCGAGCCCGGGGCCCGAACCCAGGCCGACGTCCAGGCTGCCCGCCGCGAGCGCCTGCTGGAGCTGAGCATCACCGCGAAAGCTCGTGACCTCGACCTCAATTCCTTCCGACGCGAAGATTTTCGCCTCGATTCCCACCTCGGTCGCGCCGAACGCAAAGGAGTTGGGAACCGCCTTGCCGAGTCTCACCTTCTCGAGCGCCAATGCCTCCCCGCCGGGCCACGGCGCAATAGCTACGAGCAGGGCTACCAGCACGCCGCGCCTGACAAACATTCGCTCTCCTTATTTTTTGTCGGCAACGGGCGGCCGCCCCGCATAGGAATGGCGTAGACGGGCACCGTCTTTCTTTGCCGCGGCCGCAGCTATGCTAGCGCCAGCTTCACCCGGCCCGGCGACATTGGCAGGTTGCGGATTCGCTTGCCGGTAAGCTGGAACAGCGCATTGGCGATGGCCGGGGCTACCGCGATCACGCCGATTTCGCCCATGCCAGTCGGCGGGTTGTCGGTCGTAACAATCTTCGTATGAATTTCCGGCAGATCGCTCATGCGCAGCACCGGATAGTTGTTGAAGTTCGTCTGCTGGATGGCGCCGCCCTTCACCGTCAGCTCTTCAAACAACGCGGCACTCAGGCCGAACACGACGGCGCTCTCGAGCTGGCCATGGACGTGGTCGGGTTGAACCACGAGACCCGGATCGACCGCGACCCAGTAGTTGTGGACGCGGATTTTGCCGGTGCTGCGATCCAACGAGACCTCTGCCACGCCAGCCGACAGCGTGCCGTGATAGTCAGAGAATGCGATGCCCATGCCTCGGTCCCGGCGCTTGCGCTTGAAGTCCGACATTTCGGCCACCGCCTTGATCACGGTCTGCGCCCGCGGCTGGTCTTTCGTCAATTCGAGCCGCAGCGCGAAGGGATCCTTGCCCATGGCGTTGGCGACCTCGTCGACGAAACATTCGGCCGCGAACTTGTTGTAGCCCGAGCCGATGCCGCGCCAGGCGTGAACGCGCATGCCGCGGGTCTCACGCACGTATTCGGCCCGCACGTGGCGGATACCGTAGAACACCTGATCAAGGCCGCGCGCGCCGATGTAGTCCCTGCCGCCTGTCGCCTCGAAACGCGGGGGCGCCGCGACCGCATCCACGTTCTCCGAGACCAGGCGGTGGTACCAGCCGACGAGATTGCCGTTGGCATCGAGACCGGCTCTGAGCACGTGATGCGTCAACGGGCGCGGACGGGCGGCAGCGACATCGTCCTCGCGGGTGAGAATGAGCTTCACCGGCTTTTTGGTGATGTTGGACAGAATGGTTGCCTGGATCGCGGCATCCGGCCAAATGCGCCGGCCGTAGCCGCCGCCCAACATCTGCTGGTTGATCTTGATCTTGTCCGGCGTGGTCTTGAGGATACCGGAGATGATGTTGGCGGCGAGCGCGCCAAATTGCGTCCCGGTCCAAATCTCGGCGGATTGGCCGTCCTCCGAAACCTTGGCCACGCTGTTCATTGGCTCCATCTGCGCGTGATAGCAGTATTCCGACCAATACGTCGCTTCGATCACCTTCGCGGCGCTGGTCAGTGCTTTGGCGGCATCGCCGACCTCGTACTCCACGATGGTTTTGGCGTTGGGGTCCTGGCCATGGCGGGCATAGTCCTCTTTCGCCTTATCGGAATCTGTGTTCGCGGCGGCCGCGCCAGTCGTGTCCCACTTGACCTGGAGCGCGTTGCGGCCGGCCCTCGTCGCCTCGACCGTATCGCCGATGACAGCAACGCCAAACGGTAATGGAATCACCTTGGTCACGCCCTTGATCTTTGTGACGTCGCCCATGTTGAGGACTTCGACCTTGGCACCCTCGACCGGCGCCTCCAACACCGACGCATAGACCATGTCCGGAATCTGCACGTCGATTCCATACTTGGCAGTTCCGTTCACTTTCGACGGAACATCGAGGCGGCCGATATCCTTGCGCCCGATCAACTTGAACTGCGCGGGCTTCTTCAAATCCGCGGCCGTGATGTTCGGCAGCTCGGCGGGGACGGCGGCGAACTTGGTGATCTCGCCGTAGGAGATACGACGTCCGGATTTGGCGTGGACGACGAAGCCCTTGTCCGTCGACAGCTCGCTTGCGGGGACTTTCCACGCCTCGGCTACGCTGTCGATCAGCACGCGCCGCGCCTGGGCGCCGGCCACGCGCAGCGGCGTGAAATAACCGGGAACAGACACGCTTGCGGCGGTGATCTGCGCCCCTTTGAACAACTCGTGTGGATTGCCATACACCTTCGGGTTCGCCGGTGCGAACTCCGCCTTGACCTTCGACCAGTCGGCGTCGAGCTCCTCCGCCAGAATGAGCGGCAAGGACGTCATCACGCCCTGACCCATTTCCGCCGCCGGGCAGATGATCGTCACGGTATCGTCGGCACCAATGGTGACCCAAGCATTGATCTTGGCAGCTTGCGCGGCGCCCAGCGCATCTGGAACACGGCCCGCGCCGCCGAGGGTGAATGCGAACATCAGCCCGGCCGTGCCTTCAACGAAGCTGCGGCGAGTGAGCGTCGCGGCGACTTGATCGACTTGCTTGTTCATGACCTAAGCCTCCCGAGCGGCGCGCTCGATAGCGCGAACGATGCGCGGATAGGTGCCGCAGCGACAAATGTTGCCGTCCATATGCGCGACGATCTGCTTGCGCGTCGGCTTCTTGGTCTTCGCCAGCAATTCCGCCGCCTGCATGATCTGGCCTGACTGGCAATAACCGCATTGCGGCACCTGCTCAGCGATCCAGGCCTTCTGCAATGGGTGGCTGGAGTTCGGGGACAGGCCTTCGATGGTGGTGACCGTCTTGCCGCCGACGATCGACATCGCCGTCTGACAAGAACGCACGGCCTTGCCGTCGATATGGACCGTACAAGCGCCGCAAAGGCCCGAGCCGCACCCGTACTTCGTGCCGGTGAGTTTCAGATGCTCGCGCACCACCCAAAGCAGCGCCGTGTCGGGCTCAGCCTCGACGTTCACTGCTTTGCCATTAATTGTAAATGCGACAGCCGTCATGGGTTTCCTCCCTGGAAACGTTTCACCCATACATCCGGTTAATTTCCGGCTGAACCGACGAATGGTAATTGTTTTCCGAATTGCCCGGAAGAGCGGATTCGAGTGGCTGTTTGACGGCAGCGGGAGGTCGCTGCCTCAATAGTTGCAACCGATTTGAAAACGGCGCTAATCTTTTGCCCGTCTAAGCGTTACGGTTCTGCCGCAACTCAACAACATCCTGCGAAAGGCGCGTTAGTCAACTCAGCCCGGGAAAGCGGCAGGATCGGCGATTAAGACGCTGCATCCCGCTAGGGAGAGGACGCCATGACCACTCGTAAACGTCGCGAGGCTCCGCTGCTGGAGCCGGTCGCCGGCAACGGCCTGCTCGATCGCCGCGCACTGCTCGGGCGCGGCATCATGTTTGCGGGGGCCGTGTCGACCGGTGTCAGCACTTCGCCGACCACAGCTGCTGCGGAACCACTGCGAGACGACGACTGGAGTCTCGAAACCGGGGCGATCACGCCGGCATTACAGACACCGTCGCGGTTCGAGAAGGACGTGGTCCGCATCTTGAGCAATCCCAACGGCGAGCCTCGCACGTCCCACGCGCGCACACCGCACCATTTGCTCAACGGCACAATCACACCCAACAGCTTGCACTTCACCATCAACCATTCCGGCATTCCGGATATAGATCCGGCCAAGCACCGCTTGGTCATCCACGGCATGGTGAAGCAGCCACTGGTCTTCACCGTGGATTCGCTTGCACGTTATCCCATGGTGTCGCGCATGGCATTCGTCGAATGCGCCGGCAACAGCGCGGGGATGTTTTCGCCGCAGCCGCTTCAAGCGAGCGTACAGGCGCTGCATGGATTGGTCTCCAACGCGGAGTGGACGGGGGTGCCGCTGTCCACTTTGCTGGAGGAGACTGGCATCGACCCGAAGGCCATATGGATCGTTGCCGAAGGCGCCGATTCGCTCGCGTTGAGTCGCAGCGTTCCGGTCAAGAAGGCGTTGGACGACGCCATGGTCGCGCTCTACCAGAACGGCGAGCGAATCATGCCGGGCAACGGCTACCCGATGCGCCTGTTGCTGCCGGGCTGGGAAGGCAACATGCACGTGAAATTCCTGCGCCGGCTCAAGCTCACCGACCAGCCGGGAATGACCTACTTCGAAACGCGGACGTATTCGCAAATTCTGCCGAACGGGAAGGCGTATCGGTTCTACTTCGTCAATGAAGTCAAATCCTTCATCACTCATCCGTCGTTCGGGCAGGCGTTGAAGGAACCAGGGTATTACGAGATTTCCGGGATTGCGTATTCGGGCAACGGCCGGATCGCGGAGGTGCTGGTCTCCGCCGACGGCGGCAAGAGCTGGGCGCAGGCGGCCTTGCAGGAGCCGGTGCAGTCCAAGGCGTTCACCCGCTTCCGCGTGCCGTGGCGCTGGGATGGGCAGGCTGCGATTCTGCAGAGCCGCGCCTGGGACGAGGCGGGGAACGTCCAGCCGCTACGCGCTCAATTCGTGGCCGAGCGGGGCGAGGCCGCGAAGATGCCCAACGTGTTCGGATTCGCCAGCCAGCACTACAACAGCCTCACGAGCTGGGCGATCGACAACAAGGGAGAGATCAAGCATGTCTATGCTTAAGGCGACTTCTTCCCTCGTGCTGGCGCTCGCCGTCGCTGCACCTGCGGCGCTAGCCGAGCCCCCGGGGCTGGGAAAACCGATTTCGGAGGCCGAGATCAAAGCGTGGGACATCAGCATTCTCCCCGACGGCACCGGTTTGCCGGCCGGCAGCGGCACCGCCGAACAAGGAGCCAAGATCTACGCGGAGAAATGCGTGGCCTGCCACGGCGAAGGCGGCAAGGGCGGGATCAGTGCAGCGGTGGTTGGCGCGCCGCCGATCAAGAGCATCGATACCACGAAAACGATTGCCAATTTCTGGGGCTATTCCACGACGGTTTTCGATTATGTGCGGCGCGCTATGCCGTGGATGAGCCCGCGCACGCTCACCGACGACGAGGTCTATGCGCTCACAGCCTTCATCCTCGCGCAGAACAAGATCATTGGCGATAATGACGTCATGAACGCGCAAACGCTGCCGAAGGTGAAGATGCCGAACGCAGACAACTTCATCATCAAATTTCCCGACAAGATTTGAACTCAGCGCGACGAGCGGGCCGCCACGGCCAGACACTGCGACTCGCGCGAGACGCCCCTCCCCTTTACCCTCCTCGCCATGCGATGAGCTTATCCCGCGACGCGTCTTGGCAAGCATGAGGTTTCTAAATGGAGCTTGGACTTAAGGGGAAGGTCGCGCTCGTCACTGGTTCGAGTCGTGGCATCGGCCGTGGCATTGCCTTGGCTTTGGCCGAGCAGGGGTGCGACCTCATGCTCACGGCCCGCGACGCCAAAGCGCTCGAAGACGTGGCGCAGGCGATCCGCGGAAAGCAACGCAAGAGTGCCGTACGCGCACTCGATCTGCGCGAGCCGAGCGCGGCGAAGACGCTGGTCGAAGCCGTGAGCCAGGAATTCGGCGGCCTCGACATTCTCGTCAACAATGCAGGCGCGACGAAGCGCGGCGATTTTTTCGCGCTGACCGACTCTGACTGGGAAGACGGCTACGCGCTGAAATTTTTTGCCCATGTGCGGCTTGCGCGTGCGGCTTGGCCGCTCCTCAAGGAACGCGGCGGCACGCTTGTCGCAATCGCGGGGACGAGCGGACGCAAGCCGGAGAAGCAGTTCACGATCGGCAGCTCGGTCAATGCCGCGGTCGCCGCCTTTACAAAATGTCTGGCGGATCTCGGCAAGGATGACGGCGTCCGGGTCAATTGCATTCACCCCTCTCTCGTCGAAACAGAGCGGCAATGGCGGCGTATCCGCGCCGAGGTCGAGCGGACGGGGGAGCCGGAGGCAAAAATACGGGCCAAGTTCTGCCGCGAAACCGGCATCATACGATACGGCACCGTCGAGGACGTGGCCGACTTCGTCACCTTCATCGTCTCCGCGCGCGCGACGTGGCTGCACGGCGCGACCGTGGACCTGGACGGCGGCGAGATCCCGGTGCTCTAATGCATAGCCGCGGCTGCATGCTTCGCCCGCAGCGCTGAGCCATCCCATGAATATCCTGCTCACTCCGGCGCGCATCGGCTCGCTCGAGATTCCAAATCGCATCGTCATGCCGCCAATGACGACGCGCACCGCGGACGAGGAGGGCTACGTCACCGAGGACACTGTCGCTTATTATCTGGCGCGGGCACGAGGCGGCGTCGGCCTCATCACTGTCGAGATGGCGTCGCCGGAGAAAGCCGGCCGGCACCGACGCCGTGAGATCGGCATCTATGACGATCGCTTTCTGCCCGGGCTCACCCACCTGGTCGATGAAATTCATCGCGCCGGAGCAAAGGCGTCCATTCAGCTCGGCCACGGCGGCGGACACACTCGCCGCGACATCTGCGGCGAGACGCCGATCGCGCCATCAGCGATCCCGCATCCGGTCTACGAGACGACGCTCGAAACGATCATCCCCGAGGAGATGACCAACGCACGTATCGAGGCGACGGTCGACGCGCACGCCGCCGCCGCCGTGCGGGCGCGAGCGTCCGGCTTCGACTGCGTCGAAATTCACGCCGCCCACGGCTATCTCATTTCGCAATTCCATGCGCCGTTCGAAAACCGGCGCGGTGATGCCTACGGCGGCAGCCTCGAAAACCGGGCCCGCTTCGGGCTCGAGGTGTTGCGCGCGGTCAAGGCGGCGGCTCCGGGAATGCCGGTCATCTACCGGCTCTCGGTCGAGGATTTTTTCCCGGGCGGATTGTCCTTCAGCGAGGGCCGCCAGATCGCGGTTTGGGCGGGGCAAGCGGGAGCCGACGCGCTGCACGTCACCGCCGGCCATTATCGCTCCCTGCCCTCCGCGCAGGTCGTGCTCCCGCCGATGAGCTTTCCGGACGCGACGTTTCTCGACTTCGCCGCTGGGGTGAAAAAACTTGTCCGCGTGCCCGTGATCGCCGTCGGCAGACTCGGTGACCCGGCGATAGCCACCGAGGCGGTCGCCGCCGGCAAAGCCGATTTCATCGCGCTCGGGCGCACGCTCATCGCCGAGCCGCGATGGGTCGAGAAGCTACGCCGCGCCGAGCCGATCCGCCGATGCCTTGCCTGCAACACCTGCATTAATGAGATGCGCGGGGGAGCGCGCATCGGTTGCGTTGTCAATGCTGCGGCCGGTCGCGAGAGCGTCTTCGCCGATCGCAGGCCGCCGCGCGGCGAGCGTATCGCCGTCATCGGCGCCGGACCCGCCGGCTTGACCTATGCGTCACTGGTGACGGGAGACAACGAGGTCACAGTGTTCGAGAAAGATGAACGCGCCGGCGGTGCGTTTCGTTATGCCGGCAAAGCGCCGCTGTTCCAAGAAGTCGCGGCGACCGAGGCAAGTTTTGAGCGCTATATCAGCGATCTGGTCGCCGCATGTATGCGCAAAGGCGTGACCTTTCGCTTCCGGTGCGACGTTGCCGCTGAGCCGCACGTGCTCGCGCCGTTCGATCGCCTGGTGATTGCCACTGGCGCCCGTTACCGTTTTGGTCTCGGGCCGATCACAACGAAGATGCTGGACTGGGGCATTGGACGCTGGCCGTTGGTCTCCACATGTCTATCGGCAGCCAAGTTTCGCGACTGGTTCTATTACACCGCTCGCCGCGGAACGGCGGATCGCTTTCGGCAACTTGCCAACCCCGGACAAGCGGTCGTGGCAATCGGCGATGCGGTGACGGCAGGCAAGAGCAAAGAGGCGATCGCCAGCGCGTTCGAAGCCGCGTTAGTTGTGTGATAGTAGCGCCACATCGTCCCCTCCCCCGCTTGCGGGGGGAGGGACAGGGAGGGGGCCCGCAATATCGATAGCGCTTTTCCAGTCCCCCCTCCCCAGCCCTCCCCCGCAGGCGGGAGGGAGCGGACCGTCGTCGCTGTAGCTCACAAAATCAGCTCACCGCGCCTGCCAGCAAATCAGCGACCGCCATGGCGATGATTTTCGTCGCGGCGCGCAAGTCCTCAAGCCGCAGATTCTCGTTCGCGTTATGGGCGTTGGCTTCGCCTATAGACCGCGGCCCGGCGCCATAGAGCACGATCGGGATGCCTGCGGCGGCGTAATGGCGCGCATCGGTGTAGAGCGGCACGCCGGCTGTCGGAACCTCAACGCCCAGCACCTCCTTGGCGCGGCGTTGAATCGCGTGCGCAATTCGCTCTACGCCCGACCTCGGCGTGAGCGGTTCAGCCAAGAGGAGGCGGCGAACCTCGATTTTGATTTGCGGATGGTGCTTGGCGGCGGCCGCGATCAAGGCACGCAGCTCGGCCTCGACCTCCGCGGCGTTCTCTTCCGGAATGATCCGTCGATCGATGCGGAAGGCGACTTGATCCGGCACCACATTGGTGTTGATGCCGCCCTTGATCAATCCGACGTTCAGCGTCGGCGAGACGATGCCATCTGTGCCGGAACGTATGCGCGAGAGCGTGGCGCGATGCGCGTAGAGGTTCGAGAGAATAGTATTGGCCGCCTCGAGCGCGTCGATCCCGGTCGACGGCATGGCAGCGTGTGCTTGCTTGCCCGTTACCGTCACCTCCAGATGCAGACAACCGTTGTGCGCGGTGACGACGGCGTAGGAAAAGCCCGCGGCAATCACGGCATCCGGCCGCACCAATCCGCGACCGAGCAACCATTTCGGGCCGACTATGCCGCCGGCTTCTTCGTCATAGGTGAAATGCAGTTCGAGGGCGCCGCCGAATTTGTTGCGCTTTGCGGCCGTCTGCAACGCGAGCAGAGCCCATGTGTAAGTCGCGAAATCCGATTTCGATACGGCCACGCCGCGGCCGTACATGACCTGACCCTCCGCCCTCTCCTCGACAATCGCCCCGTAAGGATCGACCCGCCACCCGAGACCAGGCGGCACGACGTCACCGTGGGCATTGAGCGCGACGACCGGGCCATCGCCGAAACGATGCCGGACGATCAGATTGGTCGCGCTCCTCATGCCGGCCGCCTCAACTTCAGCGCGCGGCACCTCGTGCACCTCGACGGCAAAGCCGAGTCCTTCCAAGAGTTCGCGGACGCGTTTGGCGTGTGCCGCGCAATCGCCCGGCGGATTATCGCTGGGCGCCTTCACCAGTTCAGCCAGGAACCGAATCTCGCGCTCAAAATCGCGATCGACAAACTCAGCAATGACGTTCGGGAACGTCATGACGCTTCCGCGAGCCGGAGGACAGCGTCGAGCATGATCCGCGTTGCGATCTCCGCGTCCTCGGCAGTGATGATCTCGCGCGGCGAATGGCTGACGCCCCCGTTTCCGCAGCGCACGAATAACATGGCGGCATCGGTCAGCGCCGCAAACATCATGGCATCATGGCCGGCGCCGCTCGGAAGATGGCGCGGCTTTACGCCCGCACGCGCTACTGCATCGGCGAGCAGCTTTTGAAGGCGAGGCGAGCACTGCACCGCCGCCGTGCGCTGCACCTCCTTGCTGTCAATTGTGACGCCGCGTCTGGCGGCGATGCGCCCGATCTCGGACATGATGTCCGCGACCGCGGCATCGCGGGCGGCGTCATCGCCAGCGCGAACGTCGAGCGTAAGCTCGCACCGACCTGGAATTATATTGATCGCGCCGTCGGGCACTGCGAGCTTTCCGACCGTCCCGACAAGCGTGGGCGCCTGCGCGCAGCGCTTTTCGACATAGAGGATCAATTCGGCCGCGGCCGCAGCCGCATCGTGCCGCCGCGCCATGGGCACAGTGCCGGCGTGACCGGCCGTTCCGGTAATCGTGACCGCTGACCGCACAGAGCCAGTAATGGCACTGACGATGCCAATCGGGAGCCCCTCCTCGAGCAGAACCGGGCCTTGCTCGATATGCACCTCGAGATAGCCGATGAGTTCATCGCGACGGCGCGCGAGCGTGGGGATCTTTGCGGGATCGAGCCCCGCCTCTGCCATCGCGGCCGCCAAGCTCACGCCGTGGGTGTCGCGCCGCTCGAGCAGCTTGGCGTCGAACCGTCCCGCGACGGCGCTGCTGCCGAGGAAGCTCGACGAGAACCTCACGCCCTCTTCTTCCGAGAATGCAATCACGTCGAGATGGAATGGCAACTTGCGGCCCAGCCGGCTGAGATGCTCGGCAAGGACGAGGGCGGTGAGCACACCAAGCCGCCCGTCGTATCTGCCGGCGTTGCGGACGGTGTCGTAATGCGAGCCGAGGATCAGCGCCGGCGCCGTGGGCTCTGCGGCGGCGTAGCGCCCGATGACATTTGCAACGGCGTCGATCTCGGTGATGAGTCCGGCATCGCGCATCAGATCGCGGATTTGCGCAGCGACCGCGCGATGCGCCGGCGAGAGGTAGGTGCAGGTCAATCCGTCGGAGCTCTCCGACCATTGCGCCAGGCGATCGGCAAGCTCCATGATTCGCTGGCCGAATGCACCCGGCTCAGCGCCTCTACCCGCCGGTTGCGTGAGCATGTTCATGGAGTATTTCGCCCGGCGAGCTCTTGCAAGCTTTGAGGCGCCTCTGTCATCCTGCCACAGCTTGACCAGACACAGAGGGCAAAAAGGGGAAGAAGGGGTCTGCCGTCGTGCTTGCGGTCCTCACCGAGTGGTCGAGCCTCATCATTCGTTGGCTGCACGTTGTCGCCGCCATCGCCTGGATCGGCAGCTCATTCTACTTCATCCATCTCGATCTCAGTCTAAAGACGCGGTCCGGTCTGCCGCAGGGCGTCCAGGGCGACGCCTGGCAGGTGCACGGCGGCGGATTTTATCACATGGTGAAATATCTCATCGCGCCGTCGCGAATGCCGGATGAACTCACGTGGTTCAAGTGGGAAGCCTATACCACTTGGCTCTCCGGGTTCGCGCTGCTGGTGATCGTCTACTATCTCGGCGCGGAGCTATATCTGATTGACAAATCCGTTCTCGACCTCACCGCGCAGGGCGCCGCGGGGATCGCGTTCGGGACTCTGGTGCTTGCTTGGCTCTTCTACGAGCTGCTGTGCCGGTCCGCGCTGGGCCGCCATGAAATCGCGCTCGCGTTGGTGGGTTATGTCTTTCTTGTGGCGGTGACCTATGGCTTCACCCATGTTTTCAGCGGGCGCGGCGCTTTTACCCAGATCGGTGCTCTGGTCGGGACCATCATGGTGGCGAACGTCTTCGTCATCGTCATTCCCAACCAGAAGAAAACGATTGCCGCGCTGATCGCCGGAAAAGCGCCGGACGCCGCATGGGGAGCAGAGGCCAAGCAGCGCTCGGTCCACAACAACTATCTCACGCTGCCCGTCGTCTTCCTGATGATCGCCAATCATTACCCGCTGATGTTTGCGACCCGCTTCAACTGGCTGATTGTCGCAATCGTGCTCGCGATCGGTCCGGTCATCCGGCACTTCTTCAATTCCCGGCACGAGGGTAAAGGGAGCCCGTGGTGGACGTGGGGCGTGGCCGCGGCTGGCATGGTGGCGATCGCCTGGCTCTCGGGCGCCGGTCCCGCGGATATGGGTGCGCGCGCCGGTCGCATCGACGTTAAGGCGGCGGAGAACGCGATCCTCACGCGCTGCAGCATGTGCCATCGCAACGAGCCGGTGTGGCCCGGGCTGTCGGCGCCGCCCAACGGCGTGGTGCTCGATGATCCCGAGAGCATTCGTCGTCACGCCCGCCTGATCGAGATCAACGCCGTGCGATCGAACGCCATGCCGCCGGGCAATATCACTTCGATCACGGCGCAGGAACGCCAGCTCATCGCCGCCTGGCTCGCCGCTGGCGCGCCATTGCAGTGACGGCCCCTAGGCTCGCGCTCACGCGCCGCCGGTCCCAAACAACTCGACCCCATTATTTCGCGCAAGTGTAACGGAGCTCACAAAGCTTTTGCGGCTTCCCCGCTAAGGTCCTCCTTGGCGAGAACCCTATGTCAGGGGGCATCAGGAGGCGGAGATGGCAGCCAGAACGAGGTTCGCACTCGTTTTCTGGATGGCCGTCGCGGTGGCGGTGGCCATCCTGGAAATCAAACCGTGGACGGGCGCGCCGGGCGCTCAGACTTCATCGGCTTCGCCGATCGCGGCGCGCGAAATAATTTACCGGCCACAACATTGGAACGTGTATTGAACGTTCGGCAAGCGATCCGGCAATGAACGCCAGTGGGCACATGCGCGCCCAAGACGCTCCATGTCGGTTTCCCTGATCACGAACGCTCGGAAGAACTGTTGCATCAATTTTGACGGGCGCGGAGCGGGCCCTGCTGCCTGCGCCTCCGTTCAGAAGACCTTCGTGACTTGTAGGCTTGTTACTTCGCCTCGCTATTCGCCGCTTTCAACATGGGCGACCAGCGCGCGATCTCTGCCTTCACGAAGCCGGCGAACTTCGCCGGAGTGCGCTCGCCCTTGGTCGGCAACGATCCGCCGAGATCGGCCACCCGCTCTTGAACAGCAGAATTGTCCAGAGCCCGTTCGAGCGCGGCTGCGAGTTTGTCGATGATTGGTTTTGGCGTGCCTTTGGGTGCGAAAATTCCGGCCCAGATGCTCATCTGATAGTTGACGCCGGTTTCCTTTGCCGTCGGCACGTTGGGCAGAACCGACAAGCGTTCGCTGGCGGAAACGCCATAGGCCTTGATCGTGCCGGCCGCGATCTGCGGAATGAGGCTGACGGCCTGATCGCAGAAGAAATCGACGTGCCCGCCGATCAAGTCGTTCAATGCCGGGCCGGTGCCGCGATAGGCCACCAGGCTCGGCCGCACGCCGGCCGCGGAAGAAAACAGCAGACATGCCATGTGCGAGGACGCGCCGATGCCGCCATGCGCCTGTTTCACGCTATCGCCGTGCTGTTTCAGGTAATTGACGAATTCCCGCAGATCCTTGGCCGGGAAATCCTTCTTGGCGACGATGACGGCTAGCGCGTGCGCCGTCAATCCGATCGGCACGAAATCGCGCTCGGAGTCGTACTTCACGTTCGGCGTGAGCACAGGAGCGGCGACATGCGAGCCCATGCTTCCTGCGAGCAACGTGTAGCCGTCCGGCTTCGCGGCCGCCACGCGCGCGCTGCCGATCGTACCGCCGGCACCGCCGACATTCTCGACGACCATGGACTGCTCGAGGATTTTCCCCATCTCCTCGGTGACGATGCGCGCCACGACATCGCTCGGGCCACCAGCGGGAAAGGGCACCACAACCGTGACGGATCGCGACGGATAGCCTTGCGCGTTCGCGCCAAGTGGCGCGGCAAATAGAGCAAAGGCCGCAATGCAGACTAGTCGTTTCAGCATGGATTGACGGTTGGTCTCCAGTTCCTTGCCGGTTAGTGCTTTTGCCAGCCTCGTTCCGCTGGACGCGTTTGAGTATCGTGGCAGGCGGCTTGGTCTCTGATTTTTCTGCGAACTTTCCTGCGGCTGACGCCGCACGTTAGGTCGATACGTTTCGATAAATGATGTGTTTGAGTATTTCCGCACCCAGCGAAAAATTTCCAATCTCGAGTCTAGAGTCAATTACCTCATGCGTTTGCCCGTATCGGAGATGCATGTTCTCGGCGCAACGACATAACGTCGATTGAGGACCTCCGCGGCAAGAAGGTGAGTTTCGGGCCGGCGGGAAGCGCTTCGAGTCTCACCGGCACGATTGTTTTTCAGCGGCTCGGTGTCCAGGTCGAGCAGGTCTTGTATGACAATCCCACCGCCCTGCAAAAGCTCAAGACCGGTGAACTCGCCGCACTTGTCCGTGTAATCGGAAAACCGATCGACTTTTTCGCAAAGATCCCCGCCAATTTGGCTCTTCACTTTGTGCCGATTCCATTTTTGAAGACCTTTGCCGATTACTATACGGTCGGTGAGCTGACGAGCAAAGAATATCCGGCGCTGGTTCCGGCAGGTCAGTCCGTCGATACGATCGCGGCCCCCGCGGTGCTCGCGGTTTTCAATTGGTCGAAGGGAAACGATCGCTACTGGCGCATTGAACGGTTCGTCGACCGCCTTTTCAGCAAATGGGACGAGTTTCTTGAGCCCCCGCGCCATCCAAAATGGCGCGACGTCAATCTTGCGGCGACCGTTCCCGGCTGGAGCCGCTGGCCTGTTGCGGAGGAAATGTTGCGTCGTATTCGCCCAAAGGACGCTGTGGACCCACGCGTGGCGAGCAGCGATTTTTCCGCCTTCCTAAAGGATAAAGGCTCCCCGGCCTCCAATTTTACACAGGAACAGCGTGAGGCGCTGTTCCGTGAATTTTTGCAGTGGCAACAAAAGCAGCGCAACAACGCGCAACGCTAGGGACGCCTCGGTTTCAGCGATACCCGGTATGCATTCAGATCACCGGGACGAAAACAGAAACGCGGCTCAAATATTGAAGGGCAGCCGAAGATAGTTCGGGCGGGAACGCAGCAGGGGAGTGTCAGCGATGAGTACCCAACCGAGAAGCCTGTAAATCAAATGGATCCTTTCGCTCTTGCGTCACATGAGGCGCACGAGCACGCCGGGTCGGAACATCATTCGGCCGAGAACGACAGCGAACCCACTCGCTCGCCTTACGCACCTACGAGAGCCCGCGAGCCTGCGAGCGCGGCGCCAATTTCGCAAGAGAATGCTTACGAATCCGTTCTATCGCGCTACGCGCCGAAGAAAGCGCGCGCGCAGCAGTTCCAAGGATTGGACGTCGCCACCAACGAGGAAGTCGCATCGCTTGTAGCTCCTCACGCATCAGGGCGTCCGCGCGGACGTCCCGAGCGCGATGCTGTCGCCACCGATGAACGCTATGTTGGCTCACGGGATTCGGACCCGCGTCGGCGAGTTCAACCCAGTCCGCAACACAAGCACTCGGCCATCACGCGGCCTGATGAGGGACTTCGAGACCTCAAGCGGCTTGAAGCTGCCTTTCGCTGGATTCAACGCGAGGACGCGGCCGGGCGGATTCCTAGCGCTGCACAGCTACCGCCCGTGTCTGGGCTTGCTGCCGCCGATGCCAGAGGCCGTCTTCGCGACACCGAGATCTTGGAGCTTCGGCCATCGCGCTCGCTGGAGCCGGAACGCATGGCGCCCCCGCCCACGAAGAGGACGCGCCGCCACCGGCTTCGCGTTCCGCTCATGGTCCTCATCGCGAGCATCTGCCCTGCGCAGTCATCCGCCGGTCAACAAGAGCTGCCACAACTGACGGCCCGAGACGACGATCGGACGTTGGCCCAGGGCGAGGTGCTCTCACAGCGTCCGGAGACGCCGCAGCCACGGAGATCACCCGAAGGCGAGACCGTCGCGGCGTTGCAGCCGAGCCCGACCGGCGATCAGGCTCCCGCCGCCAATAAGGGCATTCGCGTGCTTGATCCAGAACAGATCAAGCTTCTCATGAAACAAGGTGAACAACTCATCGCGGCAGGGGATGTGGTCACGGACCGAACCGTATTCCAACGGGCTGCGGAAGCCGGTGATGCCGATGCTGCGATAGCGTTGGGCGCGACGTACGACCCCAATGTGCTTGCAAAGCTCGGCGTGGTCGGGGTTAGAGCCGACGTGGAAAAAGCACGGAACTGGTACCAAAGGGCCGAGACTCTCGGCTCACCGGACGCAAGAGGGCGGCAGGCCTTCTTCCGAAGTCGGGGCTCGTTTGCACGCAGCTGCGCCGGCCTCGAGAAGCCCGAACCTCATGCCGCGGCCCAAAAAATTGACTCCGCGATCCGCCCCTCTTTTAAGTCGGAAAGCTGTTTGCGATAGACGCCGAGCACGAAGAGGCGAATAGCCGATGACAGATTCTCGTGTTGCCGCTCGGAATCGATTGCGGCAACCAGATTCGACAAGGTCACGCTCCGCGCCTTCGCGATTTCCTTCAGCGCGCTCCAGAACGCATCCTCAAGGCTAACGCTCGTTCGGTGGCCAGAAACCACGATGGAGCGCTTGATGACCAGAGACTTCATGCGACACCCCCACCTTGCTGTAGTAACCTCGTAACATCGGAACGGAAAATTTGTCCCGAAGAGTGGCTGGATCAAAAGAATCCTGGAGCGTTGCAAAAACCACACACAGTTCCCAGCGTGACTGATCGGAGGCACCCAACTTCGGCCGGGACAGAGTGCGCCTTACATGCACCCGCGGTCTCGTTCCTCCGCAAGACACGGCATGGCCGAACTTGTATATGACGAGGCATGCCTCCAGCGGATCTCTCGAAATATCCGCGCGATCTCGCCGGTTACGGCCGCAATCCTCCCGACCCGCGCTGGCCGGGCGGCGCGCGCATCGCCGTGCAGTTCGTGCTGAATTACGAGGAAGGTGGAGAGCGCAATATCCTGCATGGCGACGCCACCTCGGAAGCCTTTCTCTCCGACGTGCTTGGCGCGACACCATGGCCTGGGCAGCGCCACATGAACGTCGAATCGATGTACGAATACGGCTCGCGCGCGGGATTTTGGCGGCTTTGGCGGCTGTTCACCAACCGCAAGGTGCCGGTGACCGTGTTCGGTGTCGCGACCGCACTAGACCGCTCCCCCGATGCGGTGGCGGCGATGCGCGAAGCGCGCTGGGAGATCGCGAGCCACGGCCTCAAATGGATCGACTATAAAGACATGCCCGAGGACGAGGAGCGCGCGCATCTTGCGCAGGCGATCCGCCTCCACACACAGGCAACCGGCGAGCGACCGCTCGGCTGGTACACCGGCCGCAACTCGGCGAATACGCTCAAGGCCGTGCTCGAGGAGGGCGGCTTCCTCTATTCATCGGATTCCTACGCCGACGATCTGCCCTATTGGATCAACGGCCCGAAGGGACCGCACCTGATCATCCCCTACACCCTCGACGCCAACGACATGCGTTTCATCAATGCGCAGGGCTTTGGCAGCGGCGGGGAGTTCTTTGCCTATCTCCAGGACGCCTTCGACGTGCTGTACAGGGAAGGCGAGCAGGCGCCGAAAATGATGTCGGTCGGGCTGCACTGCCGCTTGGTCGGGCGGCCGGGGCGCGCGGCCTCGCTGGCGCGCTTTCTCGATTACATCGCTGCGCGCGATCGGGTCTGGCTCGCGACGAGACTCGACATCGCGCGGCACTGGCATCGCGAGCATCGCACGCTCGCCGCCGGCGCGCCGGCGATCCGGTAAGAAAGCATGGCCAAGGTTGCGCTCGCAGAGCTCAATGCCGCAGACGAGGCAGCCTTCATGGCTGCGCTCGGCGATGTCTACGAGCACGCGCCGTGGGTGGCGCAAGCCGCGTCGAAGCAGCGGCCGTTTCCCACGCTCGCCGACCTGCACAAGGCGATGATGGCGGCGGTCCGCGCCGCGCCGGCGGAGCAGCAGCTGGCATTGATCAAGGGCCATCCCGACCTCGCCGGAAAAGCGGCGCGGGCCGGCGCTATGACGGTAGATTCTAAGGCGGAACAGGCGAGCGCGGGACTCGACCGCCTGTCAGAGGCGGAATTCGCGGAATTTCACCGCCTCAACGGCGCCTATCGCGAGAAATTTGGCATCCCGTTCATCATTTGCGCGCGGCGGCACAGCAAGGATTCGATCCTGCAGCAGTTCGAACGCCGTTTGCAGAACAGCATGGCGGCCGAGACGGAAGCCGCGCTCGGTGAGATCTTCCGCATCACGGCGCTTCGCCTCGACCAGCGGCTCGAGGCCGCCGATCGTCTCGACGTGCACGGGCGCCTCTCGACGCACGTGCTCGATACCCATTCCGGCCGGCCCGCGGCCGGAGTAACGATCGAATTGCTCGAATTATCCGCGAGCGGAGAACAACGCGTCATCGCGCGTGCCACAAGCAATCGCGACGGCCGCACCGATGCGCCGCTGATCGGCGAGCGGCCGCTGCCGATCGGGCGTTACGAGTTGCGTTTCCATGTCGGCGATTATTTCGCGCGCCTGAAGGCCTCCCAGGGTGATCCGCCGTTCCTCAACGTGGTGCCCGTCCGATTCGCGATTGCCGAACCGGAGAGCCACTACCACGTGCCGTTGCTCGTTACGCCCTGGAGCTACACCACCTATCGCGGCAGCTGAGCAATCGCTCAGCCGCTGATTTGGGAATAGGCAAAGCCGCGCAAAATGCCTACTCTCGCGGCAATAGCGGAGCATCGCCGGCGGCCCGCGCCATCGTTTCGGACTGGCACGACGATTGCTGCAGGTAGTGTCACGGCGCCGGTCGAACTGGCCCCAAGAGGGAGTCTCGAACATGAACAGGATCAGGGTTCTCGGGCTGCTCGCGGCAGCGACAGCGGCGCTAGCGGCAAGCCCGGTTGGCGCACAGACCGATGTGAAGTTTGCCCTCGATTGGAAGTTCGAGGGCCCGTCCGCGCCCTACTTCGTCGCGATCGACAAAGGCTACTACAAGGCGGAGGGACTTAACGTCACCATCGACTCGGGCCCCGGCTCGGTTGCCGGCATCGCCCGCATCGCCGCCGCCACTTATCCGATCGGCTTTTTCGACATCAACTCGCTGGTCAAGTTCCGCGATCAAAACCCGGACAAAAAAGTCCAGGCCGTGCTGATGATCTACGACAAGCCGGCCTTCTCGATCGGCACCACAGCCAAGACCGGTATCGTCAAGCCGAAGGATCTCGAGGGCCGCGTGCTCGGCGCGCCGACCGCCGACGGCGCCTTCGCCCAATGGAAGGCCTTCGTAAAGGAAAACGGTATCGACGAATCGAAAGTCAAAATCGAGAACGTAGGCTTTCCCGTGCGTGAACCGATGCTCGCCGAAGGCAAGGTCGACGCCATCACCGGCTTTTCGTTCTCGATCTACTACAACCTGCTGCAGAAGGGACTCAAACCCGAAGACATCAAGATCATGCTGATGGCGGACTATGGTCTCGTGCTTTACGGTAACGCGATCATGGTCAATCCGGATTACGCCAAGGCCAATCCGAAGGCCGTGGCAGGCTTTGTGCGCGGCACCATCAGGGGCGTGCTCGACACGATCAAGGATCCGGACACAGCCATCAAATCGGTGATGGCGCGCAACGAGACTGCCGACGCGAAGATCGAGCTCGACCGGCTGAAGATGTCGCTGCGCGACAATTTCGTGACGCCGTGGGTGAAAGCCAACGGTTTCGGCGGCGTCGACCTGGCGCGGCTCGCCAAATCGATCGACCAGATCGCGCTGACCTACGACTTCAAGAACCGGCCGACGGCCGACGACATCTTCACCA
>DATFQX010000452.1:0-4131 GCA_035263865.1 Xanthobacteraceae bacterium | reverse complement strand
ATCTCGGTCAGCCCGATGATGGCATTGAGCGGGGTGCGTAGCTCATGGCTCATGTTGGCGAGGAACTGCGACTTGTGCTGGCTCGTGAGCTCGAGCTGCCGACCTTTCTCTTCGATCTCCTGGAACAGGCGCGCATTTTGGATGGCGAGAACCGACTGCGCCGCGAACGTTTGCAACAGATCGATGATGGGTGCCGGAAATGATCCGGGAGCTATGCGCCGCACCACGAGGGCGCCAATCACCTTGTCGCGGCTCAACAGCGGTATCACCAGGAGAGCCCGGTAGCCAGCGCGCAGGATGACCTCCTGCAGCGCCGTTCGCTTCGCTTGCCTTAGGTCCGCGACCTGCACCGGCGCGCGCTGCATCACCGCCTGGGCGACGGCCGACTCGCCGAAGCCGACGCCTTGTCTGGCAAGCTCCGCGACGAATGCTTCGCTCATGCCGTAGGTAGCGCGCAGCGCGAACTCATTCTTCGCATCGTCATGGACGTAGAGGGCGCCGGCCTCGGTACCGGATAGTTGCGTTGCCTTGGCGACGATTGTGTTAAGCACGGTCTCGAGCTCGAGCGTCGAGTTCACTGCTTGGCTGACCTCGCCGAGCGCACGCAACTCTTCCACGGATTGGGCGAGCTCGCGGGTGCGCAGCTCGACCTTTTTTTCCAGATCGACGTACGACGCTTGAAGCTGGCTCGCCATGTGGTTGAACTGATCGGCAAGCACTTCGAGCTCGTCGCCGGTCCTGATGGAGATGCGGCTTGCAAGGTCGCCGCTGCCGATCCGCGCCGCCCCGGCGCGCAGCGCCTCGATCGGCCCGACCAGGCGCAGCGTGAGGAGGAGCGCGCCGCCGACGACGACGATGCTCGTCATGGCAAGAATCGCAATCACCGTCGCCAGGCGGCGCCAGAATGCCGCGCGTTGCGGCGCCTCGTCCAAAGCAACGGAAAGCGCCAGCCGTCCCGCGCCTTCGGTCGAGGGGTCGAACTCGACCGGCCTGATCGACATGCCCATCGCGTGCAACCGTCGGGAATCAACGGTCGCGACGATTGGCCTGCCGTCGTAGGCGACAATGATGTCGGCCCCTGTCCGCTGCTTGATGCCCGCGAGAAAACGATCATCAATGACGAATCCAGCGACGGCGACGCCGCCAAAGCGCTCGTTGACCGTCCGGATCGGCTCTGCAGCCAGGAGGAGGGGCCGCCCCTCATAGGGTAGGGCGGCAGCGGTGTGGATCTGGTCAGAAGGCTGTCCGACCAGGGTAACGAGCCAAGGGCGGAGCTCATCCGCAGACCCGAACTTTGCCGACGCGTCACCGCGGGCGAACACTTCGAGATCGCGGTTATATACGGTGAGGAAATTGAGGTCGGTGAACCTTGTGAACGGCTCGACGATTTGCGCGACTACGCCTTGGTCGCGCGCATCGATTGCATCCCCGAGGTCGGGTATCTTCGCGATCAGCTGCGCGATGTTATTGGCCTGCTGGAGCTTATCGAGAAAGCCGTTACGTACCGCGTCCACTCTCTGCCCGGCTTCGATGCGGTTCTGCCAGACAAAATCATTGTATGTGCTGATGAAGATGAAACCGATGATGGCGATCAGCAGCACCGCGCCCCCGATCACCGGGAGCAGCAGCTTGAGACGAAGCGACGGCCGGAGCGCTCCCGTCCGCCGCGCCCAACTAAAGCCTATCCAGGACCCCATGCGGAGCCTCGCCACTGCCGCTCACTCAATTCGACGTTTTTGGAGCGATCCTGCGTATCTCGTCGTAGAAGCTCTCCGGCCGCTCAACGTAACCTGCTGTCGGCAACCCCTTGAGGGTCTCGTCATCGATGTTGAGGAGGGCCGCCTTGATCGCCTCACGGACTGTGCCAGGGAGTGACGGGTGAGTCGCGATCAGGAGATTGGGGATGGCGGTTTGAAAGATGACCTTGAAGACATCCCCGTGCTTCGGAATAGCCTGATTGAGATTGAAGTCCCATGTGGCTGCGGCATCCACGCTGCCCGCCACGAGGGCGTCCGTGGCCCTCGGATGGCTCCCGAGAAAGGCGTAGCTGAGCAAATCCTTTTTGTAGTCGATCCCTATCGACTGCAGATACGCACTGGGAAACACGAAACCACTCGTCGACTCTTCGCTGACGAACCCCACCCGTTTGCCCCGGAGGTCGTCGACGCTATTGATATCGTGCCGCGCTCTCAGCGTAATGATCATTCCCTGGTAGCTGTCGACCCGTTTGGTGCGCGTCGGATCCCAGCTTAGTTCGGTCAGGAGGAGCTTCACTCCGGGATTGAGCCGTTGGGCCGAGACGTAAGGCACGGGCGAGATGGTGCCGAAGTCCACGCGCCCGCTAGCGAAGTAGTGCACCATGTCCTCATAACTGCGGGCCGTCACGATCGTAATTTTCGCGTTGGTCGCTCGCCCGAGGTAGCCGAGCAAGGGCTCGTAAAGGCGACGGATGTCGTCAACGGATTGGCCGCGCTGCCAGGGTGGCACGCCAAATCGATAGAGCGGCTCGGCGAGGACGATTTCGCAGGTGAACGCACTGGCGGCGCAAACGAGCACCACGGCTATCCGGCGGAGTGTCGCCCGCATGCCGCTCTCCTGGCGCAACCAATCGGCGGACGTGTGCATCGCTTCAGTCAGCAAATGACTTAAGCGAAGGACTCATGTGCTTCCCTTGCTGGCTAAGTGCCTCTTATATCACGAGAAGCGCGCGAAGGACAAATTGAAAGTATGTGCCGGCGGCGACGGATTTCATTCGCTAAATGACGATTCCATCTGCGACTTGCTTGTGTGAATCCGTTCACACTGGGCGGCCGAAATTTCTGATGGGGCGGGGTCAGTGCGTTGCCGTCGCAATGTTACGGCACCCGGTACGGGGGGCGCCCGCGCCGCGAGCGGCCACGCCGCCGCCGCGCCGAGCAGCGTGATGAACGCGCGCCGTTTTCACTCGATCACCTCGTCGGCGCGGGCGAGCACGCTGTCCGGCACAGTTAGACCGAGCGCCTTTGCAGTCTTGAGATTGATGACCAACTCGTACTTGTTTGGCGCCTGCACCGGCAGGTCGGCGGGCTTTTCGCCCTTGAGGATGCGATCGACGTAGCCGGCCGCTTGGCGGTACTGGTCGACCTCATTAGCCCCATAGGAAACCAGGCCGCCGGCGGCGACGAAGGAGCGTTCGTTGTAGACTGCCGGCAGCTTGTGCCGGGCCGCGAGCGTGATGAGCAGAGTGCTGTGAACAAACGCCGGCCCACTCGGCGTCACGATCAAACCGCCATTCGGAGAGCGCGCGAATGCCGCGACGGCGCGCTCGATCTCGCCGGCGTTGCGCATGTTGACCGGATTGACCTCCACCCTGAGCGACGGCGCCATGGCCTGGATGACAGCAAACTGGCTGGTTCCGGTGCCTTGAGTGGGATCCCGAAGGACCGCCGCTCGCGTCATGCCCGGCGCGATCTCTTTGAGCAGCTCCAACCATTTCCCGCTCAGACTGAATTCGAACACCATGAAACCGGTGGCGTTGCCGCCCGGCCGCGCCAGGCTATCGACGAGGCCGGCGGCGACCGGATCGCCGGCGACGGGGAACACGATCGGCACCGTGCGGGTCGCCTGCAGCAACGGCCCCACGGTCGAGCCGCCATGGGCCAGAATGAGGTCAGGCGCGAGCGCGGCCAGTTCCGCTGCGTGTCTGCGAATCTCGGCGGCATTGGTCGTGGCCCAGCGGGTGTCGATGCGCACGTTGCGGCCGATGGTCCAGTCCAATAGCGCCAGCCCCTGATAGAACGCCGCGAGGCGGGCCTGAAATGCCGGATCGTCCGCGGCTGCGGGCAGGAGCACGCCGATGTGCCGCATGCGCTCGGTCTGCTGCGTGCGCGCCGCGAGCGGCCAAGTCGCCACCGCCCCGCCGAGCAGCGTGATGAATCTGCGCCGCTTCATGCCGGACATGGGGACTACGCTCGGCTACAGAAGACCGCAGCCACAGCCGAGCGTCCACGAGTCAGCATCGATGGAGCGTTTACCGAGAAAGAGGAAAACGACCCGACCGCATGCACGGTGTGGGGATGTTTCGAGCGCGATGAGCGCGAGATCCCCAAGATCATCCTCATGAGCGCCTGGCGCAAGTGGCTGCCGTTCCAC
>DATFQX010000451.1:0-2862 GCA_035263865.1 Xanthobacteraceae bacterium | reverse complement strand
ATCGAATCATTGTTGGATACGCTCTCGAATCATTGGAAACCATCCGTTCAGTACCGCGGGGGGGGGCCGATTGCGTTTGTGCTCCGCGAGCAGGTCTCTCAGATATTCCATTCCGGCGGGCGTGAAGGCAATCGTCTGCTGATCCTTGGCGCCATGGATCCCAGAGACAGCCGTTCTCCGGATGCATCTCGTCGGCTAAGTCCCACAAGAGCTGCTCGTCCTCGCCCGAGGATTTCGGAGGTGCGGCTGATGGTGAATGCCAAGGCCGGCGCCGCCATTTCAAGCAGCGCCGGCGACAGGCATCACCCGGCGCCAATTCCACGGCAGGAGTTCAGCCAGGTAAGTGATCTTATGATCGGCGATCCGGGCCAGCACCTCAGCGAGCCAGGCTTGCGGATCGACGCCGTCGAGCTTGGCCGTTTGAATGAGCGTCAGCATGATCGCTGCGCGCTCACCGCCGCGATCGGAGCCGGCGAACAACCAAGACTTTCGGCCAAGAGCAATTCCGCGCAGCTCACGCTCCGCCGCTTGTTGCTCAGACAGATGCGGCCATCCTCGAGGAAGCGCGTGAAGACGTGGATGCGCTTGAGCATGTAGTCCATCGCTTTCGCCACTTCGTTGTGACGCGAGAGCTTGGCCCGCTCGCGTTTCATCCATTCGATCAGATCGTTCACCAGTGGAGCGATGTCTTTGCGGCGCGCGGCCACCCGCGCTTCGGGCGACAAGCCGTTAATCGAACGCTCCAGCATGAAAATGGCATCAAACTTCTGAACCGCCTCGAAAGCGATCGGCGAGATCGTCGGCCGCCTTTGGTCGCGTGCGTTCGAGGCGATATCGGCAAGCTCGAACAGTTTGCGTCTCGCGTGCGCCCAGCATCCGGCTTCGGTGATCGGTCCCGGCTTTCGCTCTGGCTGGTAGAGCCTATTGAAGCCGGCATAGGCGTCGGCCTGAAGAATCCCGCAATAGCCAGCGAGATGCTGCTCGGGATGGATGCTCGCTCGATCCGGTGAGTAGAAGAACACAGCAGCCGGCGATGCCTCGCCGCCAAAGGGACGGTCGTCACGGACATAGGTCCAAATCCGTCCGATACGGGTCTTGAGCTTTGCCAGCACCGGTACCGTAGTATCATCACCATGAATGCGCTCGGCGGCGAAGACGTGCGCTTTGATCATCTCATAGAGCGGCCTCAGTGTGGCCGCACAGGCGCCGACATGGTCGGCCATGGTCGAGACTGAGAGCTCGATCCCCTCGCGTGCAAACTGCTCGCTCTGCCGGTTGAGCGGCTGATGGTCGGCATATTTGTCGACAAGGATCATCGCCAGCAGGCTCGGCCCGGCAAAGCCGCGCGCGATCGCGTGGAACGGCGCCGGCGGCTGCGTGATCTTCTCGCAAGCCCGGCAGCTGAACTTCTCCCGCACATGCTCGGTCACGAACCATTGCCGTGGCACTACATCGAGTGTCTCGGTGATATCTTCGCCGATCTTGGAGAGCTTGCTGCTGCCGCAGCACGGGCAGGACGTTGGTGCGGGCTCGACGATGCGCCGGCGCGGCAGATCGGCGGGAAAGTTGCGGCGCGTTGCCTTGTGCCGCGTGAAGCCCTGCACCTGGACCTTAGCCGCCTCGACCTTGCTCTCATCTTCACCCGCAGCTGCGGCGAGTTCCTCAAGCTGCAATTCCAACTGATCGATAAGCCGCTGAGTGCGCTCGGAGCGCGGGCCGAACATCTCCCGCTTCATTTTGGCGATTACCAACCGCAGATGCTCGATCAGCGCTTCTGCGCCGGAGAGCTTGGCGCGTGCTTCGATCAATGCCGCCTTCAGTGCATCTACATCTTCGGGCAGTTGGTCCGATGCCGTCGCCACACAACAACAAAATCACAAACCAGGCGATTCGTGAATCACCAATATGCCTCAACGCACCAAATTTTGTTGACCACAGTTCAGCCTGCTGCCACAGGCCGCCATGTGTGCTGGGGATTTCTCCAATCGATCCCATCCAGCATGTAAGCGAGTTGCGCCGAAGAGATCGAAACGACGCCGGCTGTGGCCGAGGGCCAAATGAACCGGCCGCGCTCCAACCGCTTGGCATAGAGCGACATGCCGATGCCGTCATGCCAGAGAATTTTGATCAGCGAGCCGCTCTTGCCGCGAAACACATAGAGATCGCCAGCGTGCGGATCACGCTTGAGCGCCTCCTGCACTTGGAGAGCCAAGCTCTGCATCCCACGCCGCATGTCGGTAGGGCCAGCCGCGATCCACACCCGAACCCCGGTTGGCAACGGGATCATCGTGCAGCCAGCACTTTGATGATTGCGCACGCCAACTCCTTTGGCGCCGCCGCCGCGATGCGCACGCGAATGTCACGGCCGAACTCGACCTCCAACGCGGCGCTCGTCACCGCCCTCTCGTCCGCGCCGGGCGCGACCATCACCTGGGCAAACCCTGCCGCAGTGCTCCGAAGCTCCCGGCGCCAGCGATAAATCAGGTTCGGCACAACGTCGGCGCGCCGGGCTACCTCGCAAACCGAGGCACCAGGTGCAAACGCCTCCGCGACGATCGACCGCTTCTGCTCCGTGCTCCAGCGCCGGCGACGCTCCGGGCTCGATAGCACCTCGATTTGGGTCATCGCACCGTCTCTTGCACCGGTGCAAACCACAGTGCTTGCACCGATGCCAACCAAGACGGATCATTCCCCCGCGCACAACGCGGCCGCTAACGGACGGTTACACCATGTCGCGGACCAAGCCAACAAACAATGTTGCCCGCAAAACGCGGCAGCGAAGGGTGGGCAACATTTTCGCTTCCTAGTACGGCGGCGCGACCAAACCGGCGCTTATCCGCGGAATTTCTTAAGATCATCCCA
>DATFQX010000450.1:0-2215 GCA_035263865.1 Xanthobacteraceae bacterium | reverse complement strand
CACGCCATCGGCAAGGATCACCCCGAGGGCGTGCTCTCGGGCGTCCACTCCAACTACTACTTCACCTACCCGGGCGGCGACCGTTGGCCGCTGAACAAGTCGTTCGTCCAGCGCTACTACAAGCGTTGGAACGAATACCCGAACTTCCAGTCGGAAGGCGCCTATGTCGCGCTTTACATGCTCAAGACCGCCATCGAGCGCGCCAACAAGCTCGCCGGCGGCTGGCCGGAGGACGAGGCGATCATCAGCCAGCTCGAAGGCCTCGGCATGGATACGCCGTCGGGCTACATCTACATCCGGCCCGACAATCACCAGGGCTATAAGGACGCGGTGACCGGATTCAGCAAGAACCTGGCGGATTATCCGTTCGCGACCTGGGACCCCAACCGGGTCATTACCATTCCGATCCGCAACATCACCGCGCCGGCGAATTGGCCCAAGCCCGGCAAAGGGCACAATGAATCGACGGCGGCGGCCGACTGGATCAAGAAGACCTGGCCCAAGGCAACGGGCTGAGTTTCTCTTATCCTCGTGAGTGTTGCGACAACACAGCCGCGCCCGTCCCCGGCGGGCGCGGCTGGCTGTAAGAGGGCGTGTCGGTGACGATCCTCATCATCCAAATCCTCAATTCACTGTTCTACGCCTCGGTCCTGTTCCTGATCGCTGCCGGCCTTAGCCTGATCTTCGGCGTCATGCGCATCGTCAACATGGCGCACGGCACCTTCTATGCCGTCGGCGCCTTCGTCACGGCGTGGCTGGTCGGGCGCGCGATTGCGCTCGGCGTGCCCGCAGGATGGACGTTTCTTCTAATTCCAGTCGGAGCCATCGCGGTCGCGCTGCTCGGCGTCGTGATCGAGCCGCTGCTGCGCCCGTTTTATCGGCGCGCCGAGGAATACCAGCTGCTGGTCACGTTCGGCCTGCTGTTGATCCTCGAGGACGTCATTCGCCTGCTATGGGGCGGCCTGCCGCTGTCCGCCGACCCGGTGATGGACGTGCTGCCCAGCATCCACATCGGCGGCTTGATCTATCCCGGCTACAACCTCGTGGTGATCGCGGTCGGTGCCGCCGCCGCGGTCGGTCTCTGGGCGGTGATCTACCGCACCAAATTCGGTGTCATGCTGCGCGCGACCTCGCAGGATCGCCGCATGGCTTCGGCGCTGGGACTCAATGTCGCCTTGATCTACGTCTCGGCGTTCGCGATCGGCTGTTTCATGGCGGGGCTCGGCGGCGCCATCATCGTACCGAGCCAGGCGGCGGTGCTCGGCATGGGCGTCGAGGCGCTCATTCTTGCTTTCGTGGTCGTGGTCATCGGAGGGCTCGGCAGCCTGCAGGGCGCGCTGGTCGGTGCGCTGATCGTGAGCTTCGTGCGCACCGCGGGCATCCAGTTCTTCCCCGAGATCGAACTTGCCGTGCTCTATCTCATCGCGGCTGTGGTGCTGCTGGTCAAACCGACCGGTCTGTTCGGAACCGCGTGATGACAGCCGTCACCGTCAGCCACGCCCAGTATCGGCCCAAACTGCTGCTGTTCGCCGCCGCCGCCGTCGTGCTCGTGCTGCTCGCGCTGCTGCCTCCCTACATCGGCCTCTATCAGACGCAGCTCCTGACTTATGGACTGATCGCCGCCATCGCCGCGCTCGGCTTCAATCTGTTGCTCGGCTATACCGGGCTGTTGTCGTTTGGTCATTCCGCCTTTTTCGGCATTGGCGCCTATTCGGTCGCGTTTCTGCTGCGCGATGCCGGCATTCATTCGATGGAGCTCTACATCCTGATCGGGCTGCCGATCGCGGCCGTCATATCGGCCCTGTTCGGCTACATCTGCGTGCGGCATACGCGAATCTTCTTCGGCATTCTGACACTCGCGCTGTCGCAGGTGCTGTGGACCCTCGCCTACAAATTTTTCTGGGTCACTGGGGGCTCGGACGGCCTGCGCGTGGCGCGGCCGACGCTGCTCGCCGGCATGCTCAGCTTCACGGGCGGCGGGTCGTTCCAGCGATTCATCAACGCCTATTACTACTACGTCCTCGGCGTGTTCGCGATTTGCGTGGTGATCATGTGGGTGATCGTGCACTCCCCCTTCGGTAAGGCGCTGCAGGCCATTCGCGACAACGAAACTCGCGCCGCCTTCCTCGGCTTGCGCATCCGGCGGTTCCGGTGGGTCTCGTTCCTCATTTCCGGGACGTTCACGGGGCTCGCGGGGATTCTCTGGGTGCCGCTC
>DATFQX010000449.1:0-25634 GCA_035263865.1 Xanthobacteraceae bacterium | reverse complement strand
AGCGACGATGCGCAACATCCGCCAGAATTTGTTCTTCGCCTTCATCTACAACGCGGCGGGCGTGCCGATCGCCGCAGGCGCCCTCTATCCAGTGTTCGGCATCCTGCTGTCGCCCATCATTGCCGCGGCAGCGATGGCGCTATCGTCGGTCAGTGTGGTGGGAAATTCCTTGCGATTGCGGCGAATTCCCTTGTGAAGATTCTCCGCTTAAGGAATGGCAGCGCCGGTCGCTTCACCCACGCGCCTGGCGATTCTAACTCATCTCGCGGACCAGGGCGAAATGACCGTGCAGGAGATTGCGCAGCCCTTTGCCATGAGCCTGCCGGCTGTCTCGCAGCATTTGAAGGTGTTGGAGCACGCAGGACTCATTTTGCGCCGGCGCGATGGGCAACGCCGCCCCTGTCAGATCCGGCCGGAACGCCTCGCTGAGGCAATGACCTGGCTGAACTTCACACAGCGCGCTTGGGAAGCGCGCTTCGACCGCCTTGAGCGCTTCCTGACGTGGTCACTGGACCGGGAAATAGTGATCACGCGCGTGATCGACGCGCCGCAGGAGCGCGTGTTCCAGGCGTGGAACGATCCTACACAGATCTCGCAGTGGTTCTCGCCGGAGGGCTTCAAGAGCGAAACCCTTGAGATCGATATCCGCCCCGGTGGTCGCTGGCGCTTCGTCTACGTCGGACCGGACGGCACGCGCTATGAGAACCGCATGGTGTTCCTGCGCGTCGAGGCACCGCGGTTGCTTGAGATCGAGCATGGGTCTGACATCGACGATGATCCCGCTCGCTTTCGCGTCACCGTCACGTTCGATGCACAGAGCAATGGCAAGACCGTGCTGACCTTGCGTCAACTGCATCCGACCGTGGAGCAGCGCAACGCCAAAATCGGCTTTGGCGCCGTGGAGATCGGGTTCACGACGCTGGACAAATTGGCTCGGCACCTAGCTTAGCCAAGTCGTTTGCGCGCGAGTTCCGCACCTTTGCCGAGCGCGGCGAGCTTGCCGAATGCAATATCGCGCCGCATCGGTGCCATGCCGCAATTCGTGCTGGCGATGATGGCCTCCTTGGGCAGATATTTTGCCGCCTCGGCTATGACGGCAGCGACCTCATCCGGCGTCTCGATCTCCTCATTTGCCACATCGACGGCACCCACCTGCACAACCTTGCCATCGAGCAGTTTCAACAAGCCGGCCGGAACACGGGAGTTGCGGCATTCGACCGAAACCTCGTCGATCCGGCTTTTGGCGAGTGCCGGAAAAATTTGCTCGTATTGGCGCCATTCGTTGCCAAGCGTCGTCTTCCAATCGATGTTGGCCTTGATGCCGTAGCCGTAGCAAATGTGTACGGCGGTTGTGCAGGTCAGACCCTCGATGGCCCGATGCAGCGCATCGATGCCCCAATCTTCGACCTCGCGCAGATAGACGTTGAACGCCGGCTCGTCGAACTGGATGACATCGACCCCATCGGCTTCGAGCGCGCGCGCCTCGCCATTGAGCAGGTCGGCGAAAGCCATCGCCATCCTCACGCGATCGCCGTAATGCGCATCCGCAACCGTATCCACGATGGTCATCGGGCCCGGCAACGTGAATTTCAATTTGCGTTTGGTGTGGGCGCGCGCGAGCTGCGCCTCGCGGGAATGCACGCGCGACTTGAGGCGCAGCGCCGCCGTGACGGTCGGGACCATCGCCTTATAGCGATCGGCGCGAATCCCGATTTCGACCTTGCGCGCGAAGTCAATTCCCTCGACCAACTCCAAAAAGCCGTGCACGAAATGCTGGCGCGATTGCTCGCCATCGCTGACGACGTCGATGCCGCAGTCCTCCTGCAGCTTCAGCGCAAGCAACGTGGCGTCGCGCTTGGCCTCCTCAAGTGCGGAACCGTCGGCCCGCCATGCCGGCCACAATTTGTTCGGCTCGGCGAGCCAGGCGGGCTTCGGCAGACTTCCAGCAATGGTGGTTGCAAACAGGGCCATACTGAGATGAATGCTACAGCCTTAGGCGGGCGTCCAGCCATAGAGCCAGTCGTAGCGCGCGAGCAGCCGCTTGCCGCCGATGGCGGTTAGCGCGATGTTGCGCAGAGCGCCGGCCGGTCCGCCGATTTGATAAACGCGCCCATTGCGGCGCGCCGCGCGTTGCGCGCGCGCGGTGCGGGAGCGCCGCTCCGCTTCGTAACGGCGTATTGTGCCTACCGGATCGGCGCGCATTTCCGCAAGTCGCTGTGCCAGCACGACCGCGTCCTCGATTGCCATGGCGGCGCCCTGCGCGAGATAGGGCAACATGGGATGGGCCGCATCTCCCAACAGGGTCACGGCGCCCTTGCCCCAATAGGCAAGCGGCGCGGCATCGAAGAGCGCCCATTTCTGCCAGTCCCGCGGCGCTGCAACAATGGCGCGCGCCGGCGCCGACCAGACCGAGTTCGCAAAGCGGGCGAGGATTTCTGCCCGCTCGCCGCTCGCGCTCCAGCCCGCCTCGCGCCACTCGTCGCGGATGATCGCAACGATGTTGATAAGCTTTCCGCCGCGCACCGGGTAATGGACCAGATGGGCCCTGCTGCCCAGCCAGAGATTGATCGCGGGCACTCGCAGTTCCGGCGCGAGGGTCTCGGCTGGAGCAACCGCACGCCAGGCGCAGTGGCGTGCGAAGCGCGGCTCGCGCCGATGACCCAGGTTGCGTCGCAAGGTCGACCACAATCCGTCCGCGGCAATCAGCGCCACGCCGCCATCCTCGAAGCGATGCCGTGCGGAACGCGCAGAAATGGTGACCCCGTTCGCGTCGGACGTGAAATCCTCGACTCTGGTCCCAAGATGAAATGCGATGCCGGGCTGGGCGCGCACCGCCTCGATCAGTACGGCTTGCAGGTCACCGCGATGAATGACCCAATAAGGGGCGCTGTAGCGCTGCTCAGCGGCTGCGCCGAGCGGCGCGCGCGCGAGCACGCGCGCGGTGCGCGCGTCGTGAATGCGAAGCTCCTCGGGAGCGACGACATGCCGCTGCAATTGTTTTTCCAGCCCCAGCCCGATCAAGATGCGCGATGCATTGGGCGAGAGCTGAATGCCGGCCCCGATCTCTTCGAGCTTTTGCGCCTGGTCAAAGATCGCGACGGAAAACCCATGTTGCGCAAGCGCCAGCGCGGCGGTGAGTCCTCCGATCCCCGCGCCGGCAATCATGACGCTGCGCGAGGGCGCCACGGCGCGTGCCTCCATCTTCCTTTGCTAGGCGCTTGCCTCGTCCGCCAATGCGCATTCCGCCGGGCGTGCCGCGTGGGGCGCAAGCGTAGGATCGTACCGGAACAGAGTCGAACAATAGGGACAAATAATCTCGGTGGCATCGCCCATGTCGAGGTACACATGCGGGTGATCGAACGGCGCCACCTCCCCCTCGCACATGAATTCCCGAGCGCCGATCTCGATCACGGGAACGCCCGGCGTGTTGTGAAAGTGAGGGACGATCCGTTCCGCCATCTGCCTGGCCCGTGTTCATCCGTCGCGGCGCGCCGTGGCGACTGCGGCGAAGACGGTCGTCCCGTGCGCTCCGGCGGGGCGGCACCATAGCCATGCGGTGAATAGATGGCTAGGCAAAATCGTCTTGGTTCAGCAACCCCCGTCCCTGGTATCTTGGCGGCGTCATTGCCTGATGGCATTGGGAGGCGAGGGTAGGTCTGATGCTTGCGGCGCGGATTAACATGGCGGTCCTTCTCGCGGTGGTCTGGGCGGTTGCCGGCATCGCCATCGCGCCGCGCGCGTTCGAGGCCGGAAACCTCCTCGCCGGGCAGCTCGATCCCATCGCAGTCGCTGACCACGCGGTTGCGCGGTCGCTTGACGCCGAGACGGCCGCCCGCGAGATCGATGCTGCTCTCGCGGCCGACGATGTCGACCTCGCGAGGAGCTTTCTCGAGCTCGCCCGCGAGACGAACATCCCGGTTGATCCTGAGCTTGCTGAACGGGTCGAACGCGCGAGTGCCGGTGCAGCTGCGACGGTGCGCTCGCTCGAAAACCTTGCCCGTGGCGTCGTCACGGGCGAAGCCCAAGATGCTTCCGGTCTTGCCGGAGTTGCGATTTCAGACCTCTTCGTGTTGGGAGATATCCGCGATGCGCTGCGCGAAGCCACGCGATTGGCCGCTGGGCAGGACGCGGACCAGCTGGTCCTTGGGTTGGCGTGCGTCGGTCTGGGTGTAACAGCGGGAACCTATGCGAGTGTTGGCGCCGCGGTCCCCGCGCGCGTTGGGATTACGGTCCTCAAGACGGCGCGAAAAACCGGCCGACTGGGCGCGGCGATGGCAGCGTGGCTCAACCACTCGCTGCGCGAGGTCGTCGACTGGACGATGCTCAAGGGCGCCGTCAGCCGGGCAACTCTTGCACAACCTGCGGCCGCGTTGCGCGGCGCGCGTGAGGCCGTCAGAGTCGAAAACGCGCGAAGCCTCGTGCGGCTCGTCGGCGACGTCGGACGTGTGCAGGCAAGCGCGGGAACGCGAGCGGCGCTCGACGGATTAAAACTTGCCGAGGGTCCACGCGACGTATCGAAAATCGCGCGCCTCGCCGCGGCCAAGGGTGGCAAAACCCGAGCCATTCTCAAAATTGCCGGTCGCGCGGCTATCGTCCTCACGGTGGGCGCTTTCAACCTGACCATGTGGCTGTTCTGGGCGCTCGTGACGCCCGTGGGCTTCGTGTCCTCGCTCAAGCGCATTGCCGAGCGGATGACCGAGCGCTCGTGCAGGCGCCACAGGCTTCGCCGAGCGAGCCGCGCTCATTTCATCTCGATGCGCTGCGTCGCAGCGCATTGAAAAAGCTTGCCCGTGCACTCCGGGGAGTAGGCCGTGCCCCTTGGGACGATGCGGCGGTTTGCGCGCGACGGGGTCGAAATCGCATTTCTTGATGAGGGGCAAGGTGAGCCGATCGTGCTCGTGCACGGGTTTGCATCTACGGCCCACGTGAATTGGCTCTACCCTGGCTGGGTTACGACGCTGGTAGAAGCCGGCCGACGCGTCGTCGCGCTCGACAATCGAGGGCATGGTGCATCGAGCAAGCTTTATGATCCAGCAGCCTATCACAGCACGTGCATGGCGCAGGATCTGGGAGCCCTGCTCGATCATCTCGAACTCACGCGCGTCGACATGATGGGCTACTCCATGGGGGCGCGTGTCGCCGCGTTTTTTGCCATCGCTTATCCGACGCGCTTAAGGCGGGCGGTGTTCGGCGGGTTAGGAATTCATCTCGTCGACGGCATTGGCCTGCCGGAGAGCATCGCCGACGCGTTAGAGGCTCCTTCGCTCGCGGATGTTAGCGATCCCGTGGGACGTAAGTTTCGCGCCTTTGCCGAGCAAACCAAATCCGACCTCAGGGCGCTGGCGGCCTGTATCCGCGGCTCGCGCCAAAGCTTGGCGCGCGAGCAAGTCGCTGCAATCCGCGCCCCGGTCTTGGTCGCAGTCGGTACCGAGGACGAAGTCGCAGGTTCGGCAAGCGAACTTGCAGCCCTGCTGCCGTCAGGGCGCGCACTCGATATCCCGCGGCGAGATCATATGCTCGCCGTCGGAGACAAAATCTTTAGGGCGGCCGTGCTGCGCTTTCTGGCGGAGCAGCCCTGATGCTTTGCGCGGACGGGCACTGGACGATCGCTGAGTTCCCTGGCTGAGGTCAAATAAATGTGAGACCGCCGGTGCTGCGGCGACGAACCTGCAGCCCGCAAAACAGTTGATGCCACGCAAAAACAGCCCGTCCAGAGAGATTATCAGGAAACCATTATGCCAATTCTCTTCTACATCGCCATGTGGTCATGCGCGCTCGGAATGGCGTCTAGTTCGATGCCGCGCCGCGCGCCGGACAGCGATGACCGGTGGTGACGCAACCGTCCCGGCAGAACCCTCCGCATCTAGGCTCAATCGGCAAGGAAGCATCTGAGCCATCCATAGCGAGCGTAGCCCCGGGCTCGCTCCTTTCGCCGGACGGACCTCATTAACGCATCTGTCGGCTTGCAAGCGCACGCTCCACAATGCGCTCGTTGCCCGCGCGAATTGTGCTAAGCTGCGCCCAAGAACGAATTTGCGGGAGACGATCATGGCCCAGCGCCAGGTCAAAGCGGACGCGCTCGACAAGGTCGACCCGGTTTGGGCGCGTATTCGCGGCGAGGCCGAAGACATTGTGCGCCGTGAGCCGCAGCTGGCGACCCTAATCTATTCGACCATCCTGCATCACGACTCATTAGAGGCAGCGGTCGTGCACCGGGTCGCCGAGCGGCTCGACAGTCCAGAGGTCTCCGCGGAGATGATCCGGCAAGCTTACGCCGATGCCCTCGAAGCGGACCCGTCGATCGGCGAGGCGTTTCGTGTCGACGTCGTGGCGACGGTTGACCGCGATCCCGCGACCAATCGCTTTCTCGAACCGGTACTTTACTTCAAAGGCTTTCACGCGATTCAGGCGCATCGGCTGGCTCATTGGCTGTGGAGCAGAGGGCGTAAGGATTTTGCTTATTATCTCCAGAGCCGATCCTCGGCGGTGTTTCAGACCGATATCCATCCGGCTGTGAGCATCGGACGCGGAATTTTCCTTGATCATGCCACCGGGTTGGTCGTGGGCGAGACCGCGGTGATTGAGGATGACGCCTCGATCCTACAGGACGTGACCCTCGGCGGAACGGGTAAGGAGGCGGGCGATCGCCATCCGAAAATCCGCCGCGGAGTATTGATCGGTGCTGGCGCCAAGATCCTCGGCAATATCGAGATTGGTCACTGCGCGCGCATTGCGGCCGGATCGGTCGTGCTCAAATCGGTCCCTCATAACACCACGGTCGCCGGCGTTCCCGCCCGGGTCATCGGCGAGGCGGGCTGCCCTGAGCCGTCACGCACGATGGACCACCTGTTCGAGGACGACGACGGCTAAGGCAGGGGGTACGACGTGGACGTTGAGGAAATCAGGAAACTCGACGCCTACCTCAGGCGGCTATTCGGCAATGCGCGCATCCGTGTGGTGCCGACAAAAGTTGACGCCGCCGACGTTTTTGTCGGTGAGGAGCGGATTGGCTCGATCGTGCTCGACGAAGACGATGAGGACGACGATCGCTCCTACAATTTCGAGGTGAAGATCACCTTGGGAGACGCTTCGACCACTGCTCCGGATATCAAGCAATTGGACGCCTATCTCAAGCGTAAGTTCGACACCGAGCGCATCCGGGTCGTTCCGAGGACTCGCAAGAAAGATTCGGCGGAAGTCTACGTGGGGGACGAATATATCGGCGTTTTGTTTTTCGACGAAAACGACGCCCGCTCGTCCTATTTCGAGCTACCCATCCTGGCGCTCGATCTGGATGAACCCGGCCTGCTCAAGGGCTAGCGCGCGGCCATTTACGAGCGAGGCCGCCGTTCTTCCGAGCGAAACTGACCTTCAAGAGATCAAGATCAGCGTGCCAACACGCTTGCGATCAGTTGGTCGAGTGTTCCGGCGACCGTGCGCCAATCGCTGAGCCAGTCGCGTGGGAAGCGCACCAGGATGTCGGCTCCGCCGATGCGCCGCTCATAAAGACAGGCACCGGGGAGATGGCCGGCGGCGCGGGTGCAGCGCACGAGAAAGCCCGATGCGTCCATGTCATAAATCAGATCTTCGCCATCGTAAGGCGTTCCGTCACGGAAGGTGAGCACGGCTAACCCGTTGGCGTCGCTTTGTGGTTGGGTTGCCGTGTAGCGCGGATATATGCTCAGCGTGCGATCGGCCGGGGCAAGCGTGTCACCGGCGGCGGCGATGCTCATGAATACGCGCGTGGATGTTCGTGAGGCCTCGAACTCCGCGTTCGGCGGCGGAAAGGGCTCCTTCGCGGTAGCATTCGGTGGCTTGAGCGAAGGCCACAGAAAGACCAAGTCGACGCGGGCCTGTGCGCCCGGGCGGCGCTGTGCCGCTACGCGGATTGCAGCCGGCGGCAGCTGGAATGCCACACCCGCGACCGTGACCGGCAGTGGGGGGGCATCGACCAGCGGCCCAGGGCGGACAGGCCACAGCACATAGCCGATATAGGCGAACGCGCCAAACGCCAGCGCGGCAAGAACACCAAGAGGGAGCAAGAAACGTCGGCCGTCGCGGCGGTGCGACTGGCGCAAATGCTGACCGCGCTCTTGGGCAAATTGAGGGGTCGTCATCGTGGCGCGAGCTCGACTGTCGAATCACGGGTCAGGTATCAGTGATCGGCAATCCGGCTTCGCTATGTCCTAACACTTGTCTTGCGTTTGCGCGCCATGAGGCGGGAGTGCTGAAAATTAACCCTTGATTAAGGATATCGTGGCGCCGCGCGGCATTTCGGGGGAGAGATCGTGTCGGGAAACGGGGTGGGATTCATGACGACTGATCGGGTCGATTTCTTCGCGCTTGCGATCGGTTTTGCCATTTCCAGCTGCTGGAGCCTGGTCTCGGGCGCGGTCGTGGTGATCGGATTGAGGGCATTCGGCCTTGTCGTGGGCTGAACGCGTCCACTCGCAGCCGACGCAGCCTCGCTAACAGTTCTTGGTCATGGCAAGCTTTGCGCCCCGACGAAGGAGGGCGCGAATGGCAATCTTCGAGCTTGACGGCGAAGTCCCGGAGCTGCCGGCCGACGGCCGATACTGGATCGCGGAAAGTGCCATCGTCATCGGGCGCGTGCGCTTGAAGGCCGACGCCAGCGTTTGGTTCAACTCGGTGTTGCGCGGCGACAACGAATGGATCGAGCTTGGCGAGCGATCGCAGATTCAAGACAACGCGATGCTGCACACAGACCTCGGTTTCCCGCTCAAGATCGGCGACAATTGCGTCATCGGCCATAACGTGGTCCTGCACGGTTGCGTCATCGCGGCGAACAGCCTGATCGGCATGGGCGCCGTCGTACTCAACGGCGCGCGGATCGGAAAGAATTGCCTCGTCGGGGCTGGTGCCGTGGTCACGGAGGGCAAAGAATTTCCGGACAATTCGCTGATCTTGGGAACGCCTGCCCGTGCGGTTCGCGCGCTCGACGAGAAGGCCGCGCAAGCGATCGCCCAAGACGCCGACCTCTACGTGCGACGCTGGAAGCAATACGCCAAGGGGCTCAAGCGGATCGGGTGAGGGCCTCCGCCGCACCGCAGCGGTCGCCGCGGATTTGCAGCTCGATCACAGCCGGCGACACGCGGTCGACCGCGGGCAAAGGGCTGGGCCGCAGGCAAACCGGTCTGGCTCGAGCACAGTGATGCAGCCGTGACCGGTTCGCCCAATCCTGCAAGAGCCGTCAGCGCGAGCTGGCGGTGGCGGGTGCCGGACGGGAATCGCCGAGTGCGATCCAAACATTGGGGTCCGTCTCCGACTGCCGTTTCACGAAGCGGTACTCGGTGTGCGACCAAAGCAACACCTCTGCGGTTTGGTTGTCGAGGATGAACTCGCCCTGATCCGTCTTGACGGTGAGCACCGCATGCCCATCCCCCTGCTTGTCACGAACGACCGTGATGAGCAGCGCCTGGCGGGGCCAGCCGGCCTGCATCAATAGCTTGCGCTTGAGTAGGACATAATCCTCGCAGTCGCCGAAGCCGTCGTCGGGATAATTCCAGCGTTCGGCCACACCCCAGTGTTCGGGATCGGTCAATGGTTTGATCGCCTTATTGACCCGTTGGTTGATTCGTACGAGCTCATCCCAAGCCTCATTCGTCAAGACGAGGTGGGCCGGAGGCAGTGGCGTCGTGCCGCATTCGGGCGTGTATTCCACGCAGAACTCTTTCCACCCGAGCGGCGCGCGGGCAGCGGCACCGAGCGAAATAAACAGGGCCCGTTCGCTCGCGGCATGGGCTGGCACGATCACCAGCGTCCCAGCGAGCGCGAGGCCCGCGAGGCCGGCTGGTATCCTTTCGGCAAGACGCCATTTCATTGTTGTGACCCTCCCTGGTCTTGAGGGTCACATTTCCATGGACGATTTGAACCGCCGCTAATCCCGCAAAGGCATTTTGATGCGAAGCCAAATAAAGAGCTGGACGAATGCGGCGATGATTGGAGGCGAATTCAAGTAAAACTGAAGTTGATACAATTTGAATCAAGTGCGGGCATTAACGCGCCAGATGCGGTCCCATGTTGTCCCTGCCGCGCTAGGATGGCTGGCGTTAAGAACCTGCAGGGGTTCGCCACAGCGTGATGATGACGAACAGCGCGGCCGACGATGCTCTCGCGCCGCGAGGTTTAGGCCCTCCCAGCCTTGTTTCCGGTTTACTCCTCGGTGACCCTCTCCAGCGGAATGTGCGCGCATGGGATGTTGCGCCAGGATGGGGCAGCGAATGCTTGCCCGAATGCCCCGGTCCGCCTATGTGAACCCAGTCGCCACGTCAGCTTCCTTCGATCAAATCACTTCCGGCAACAAGCATGATCGATCAGCCCCGCCGCGAACGGATGTTCAACGTGCCCGCGGCCATCCTCGTGCTGCTCATTGTGCTCGGACTCATTCAGGCCGTCCTCATGTTTGTGCTGACGGCGGAGCAGACGACCGAGTTTCTGCTACTATTTGCCTTCATCCCCGCACGCTACGACGCCAGCATGCTCTCCGACATCGCCTGGCCTGGAGGTTGGCCAGCCGACATCTGGACGTTCGTCACTTATGCACTTATCCACGCCGATCTCAGCCACTTGCTCTTCAATGCCGTCTGGTTATTGGCTTTCGGCTCCCCGGTTGCACAAAGATTCGGATCGCTACGATTTGCGGCTTTCATGGCGCTGAGCGCCGCCGCCGGTGCCGCCGTGCATCTCGTCACCCATTTTGGCGAGTTATTGCCGATGGTCGGCGCTTCGGCCGCGATTTCCGGAGCGATGGCCGCGGCAACACGGTTTGCGTTCCAGCGAGGCGGTCCGCTTGAACTGTGGCGAGATCCCGCCGAGGCATCTCGGGTGCCGGCAGCGCCGCTCGCGTCCAGCCTTCGCGATCGGCGCGTGATCGCATTCCTGCTGGTCTGGTTCGGCCTGAATATTCTCTTTGGGGTGTTCTCGCTCGGCATGCCGGGGGTCGAGCAGGCAATCGCATGGCAAGCGCATATCGGCGGGTTCTTGGCCGGTCTTCTGGCATTTTCCGCCTTCGATCCCGTTCCGAGCTCGAAGCCGCTCTGAGCGCTCGTCAACCGGGCTCGGCGGGCCACCGGGCAGCGAGCGCCTTGCGGCATCGAGCTTTCTGATCGATAATCTATCGCCGCTGGGCGCCGTCGATAACGAGAGCCCCGAGACGATTGATCTCACGGCGCGAAAGTTTTTGGATCGCGCGTGCGGATGGCGCGGCTAACGCGACGGAACCCGAGGGCAAATCGAGAATTATTGACACGGCGCTCCGTGGGCCGGAGGCGGCCGGTCAAGGGAGGCGACCCATGCACGTCAAGAACATTCTTTCCGCGAAGGGCAGCAATGTGGTTTCGATCGAGCCCACCGCGACGCTGGAAACCGCAGTGCGCACACTTGCTGATCACAAGATCGGCGCGTTGCTCGTGCTTGGCCCGGATCGGCGGATTATCGGCATTCTCTCGGAGCGCGACATCGTGCGCGTGCTCGCGGAACAAGGCGCAAGCGTGCTCACAAAGCCGCTCGCACAAGTCATGACGCGCAAAGTCTTTACCTGCAGCCCGTCTGAGACGATCGGCGTCATCATGGAACGCATGACGGCGGGCAAGTTTCGCCACGTCCCAGTGACCGAGCAGGACCAGGTGATTGGCGTCGTATCTATCGGCGACGTAGTCAAGTACCGGCTCCAGGAAATGGAGCACGAGTCCGCGGCGCTGCGCGACTACATCCAATCGGCCTGAACCGTGCTGGTTTTCTGTGCTGCCTGCCGCCTCGCAGCGGAGCGAGGGTGAATTCGCCTCCGAACGCCGCGCGATCTTGACCAACCAATCTCGAGGACGAGGGCTTGCTCGACGCAGCAACCCCAAGCCGTTATGACACGGCGTTCCGCGGGAGCAAGATGGTTCACAGATGAATAGAAAACAACGTCGCGCCATGCGCGTGCAGGGCGGAGTCGGGGGCGTTGACAGCGCCCGAGCCGAGCAATCGGCGACGCCCGGCCACCTGTTCGGCCAGGCAGTCTGGCACCAGCACCGCGGAAAGCCGAGTGAGGCGGTCAAGCTCTACAAGCAGGTCCTTGCGCTCCAGCCGGATCACGCGGAAGCCTGCAACAATCTCGCCTGCTTGCTCCTCGCGCAAGGTAAGCGGGATGCGGCCAGTGGCTATTTCGAGCAGGCACTTATCCTGCTGCCGCAGCTGTTCGACGATTTCGACAGCGTGGTTGCAATGCTCGTCGCTGTGAACCCGGCACTAGGGGAGGGGATGAAACGTGCCGCCAGCGCTTGGCCCCAGCGTTTGCCGACGCATGGCTTGCTCGGATCTTCTTTTGTTGCGATTTGCCCCGATGCGCTGCTGCGCCACGTGCTCGAATCGACCACCATCCGAAACGTCGATCTCGAACGGCTCCTCACCTCGATGCGGGCGGAATTCCTGCGGTTGGCCACCGATGGCGCTGCCATCCGCAACCTCGATGATGACGCCGTGCCCTTTTGCTGCGCGCTGGCGAAACAGTGCTTCATCAATGAATATGTATTCGCGATCAAGCCCGAGGAGGCGGAAGACGCAGAACGGGTAAGGCAGAAGCTGGTCGAGGCGCTGACGCAAGACTCGGCCGTTCCACCGCTGTGGCCGTGCGTGGTCGCGATGTATTTTCCACTTCATTCACTGCCCAGTGCGCAGGCGCTGGTCGATCGAGCATGGCCTGCCGCGTTGGCCGAGCTGCTGACCCAGCAGGTGCGCGAGCCCTGGGAAGAACGGCAATACCGCGATTTAATCCCGCGCCTAACTCCTATGGGCGACGCTGTATCGGTGCAGGTGAGGGAACAATACGAGGAGAATCCGTACCCACGATGGGTGCATGCCGCCTCAGTAGCGGAGCCGACCACGATCGACGAGCACCTCCGTAGTCAATTTCCCTCGGCGCCTTTCCGTCCGCTCGCGAATGACACCGGCATTGATATTCTCGTCGCTGGGTGCGGCACCGGGCGGCACCCTATCGAGCTCGCGCGCAAGTACAAGGACGCGCGTGTCCTCGCCATCGATCTGAGCCTTACCAGCCTCTGCTATGCTAAGAGGAAAACGCCGGCCGCACTCGCGAGTAGGATCGAATACGCCCAAGCCGATCTCCTCGAGCTAGGGTCGATCACCCGGTCGTTTGATCTGATCGACGTGAGCGGAGTGTTGCATCATCTGGCGGATCCGCTGGCAGGCTGGCGCGTGTTGCTCTCCCTCCTGCGCTCGGGTGGTTTCATGCATGTGGGACTCTATAGTGAACTTGCGCGGCAAGATATCGCCGCTGCCCGCCAATTCATCGCCGATCGAGGTTATCGTCCGGTCGCCGAGGATATTCGCCGCTGTCGCCAGGACCTTTTGAACACGCCGCTCAAGAGCATTGCCAAGGCCGGGGATTTCTTCAGTACCAGCGAGTGCCGCGATCTCCTGTTCCACATCCAGGAGCATCGTCTGACGATACCGGAGATGAAATCCTTCCTCGCGGAGAACGATTTGAAATTCATCGGTTTTGAATTTTCGCCGCGGCTGATGCACCACTATCGCAATCTATTCGGCGGTGATCATTCGATGCGCGATCTCGATCGGTGGCATGCTTTGGAAACCGAGAGGCCCGATACGTTCGCGGGCATGTACCAGTTCTGGGCGCAGAAAAATTGAAAAGCGAAGTTCTGCCCTGCGTGAAAAGGCGCGACTCCGGCTGTCGTGCGCTCGCGTGCTGCATGCGCCTTCAGAGAATCAGCACAGGAGAGGTCCAAGCGGAAGTGTTGCTTGCCGGTTGGAGCCCGATGCCGACAACAGCGAATTTGCTCTCGACAGAGGCAACCGCCCTTCCTCCGGGAGGATTCAGGCGACGATGGCCTACAAGGCTTGGTTGCGCTAATCGGATGATATTTCAATAGCTTATACCGTTAAAGCGGGTCCCGCGAAAGCGTTATAGTGGCTTCCTTTCGCGGATGAATGGCCCATTCAGGCAAGTGTTCTTTCGGCAACACCGCGCTGAAAACTGCATTTGCAACTGCTCAAACTGCCTCTTTGTCGTTGCCTGTCGGCACATGTGAGTTAGTGTGGACGTGCGACGGAGGGGGGCATTCCCAAGGTCGCCCCTTCCGGTCATTCCGGTGCCTAGGGGACAACGAAGGCAACGGAAAGAGCGGATGGTGAGGGGAGCTAAGGGGACCTTCCAGGGTGAGCAGCGCCCGAGGAGATCAATCCCTCCCACGACAACAAATGGAGGTTGAGATGAAGATGGTGAAAAGTCTTCTCCTCGGGACGGCCGCGGGACTGGTTGCGGTCGCTGGGGCGCAAGCCGCCGACATGCCGGTCAAGGCAGCGCCGGTGCAATACGTGAAGATCTGCACTCTTTACGGCGACGGCTTCTACTACATCCCGGGGACTGATATCTGCCTCAAGATCGGCGGATATGTCCGCGGTGAATATTTCTATAATTACGGCTCGAGCGGCACGAACGGCCCAATGGCGGGCACTTCCGGCATGAAGGATCGGTTCGACGGGAACGACTTCCTGATGCGAACCCGCGCCTATGCTTGGTTCGACAGCCGGCAGCAGACCGAGTACGGGACCCTTCGCAGCTACCTGCAGATCGGCGTGAACTACGACTCGCCGAACGCCACATCGACGAGCTTCAACGCGAACCGGGCGTTCATCCAGTTCGCCGGGTTCACGATCGGCACCGCGCAGTCGTTCTACGACTTCTATTCGGCGCCGGCGAGCTCGTTCTTCGGCCCACCCTCGAGCGACACCGGTGACGGCGGCTTGAAGGTGTTTGCCTATACCGCGCAGTATGGCAACGGGTTCTCGGCGACGTTCTCGTTCGAAGAGCCCCGCGTCATTGGCACGGCTCCGCTCAACGGCGGCGTGGTCAATACGCAGCTGGGCAACCCGCTCATCGGCACCACGTTCGACACGGACAAGGCCAAGATCCGGTTCCCGGACATCGTCCAGAACTGGCGTGTCGACCAGGCCTGGGGCAGTGCGCAGTTGATGGTGGCGGCGCACGACGTCAGCGGCGCCCAATTTGCTGCCGGGGGGGTGGGGACCTGCGTGTCCGCACCAAATGCGGTCGGCACGATCACCGGCTCGGAGATTTGCGGCCATCCGGCTGACAAGGTGGGCTGGGCTGCGGGCGGCGGCGCCAAGTTCAACTTTCAGGGCGGCGACTACTTCCAGTTCCAGGTGAACTACGCGCAGGGTGCCTCTCGCTATGTCGCCAACACCCAACCTAACGGATTCGGGGGCTTCAACCAGTTTAACGGCCAAAGTCTCGGCTTCGGCTTGGCCACCGACGCCGTGTTCAGTACCGTCACCGGCGACGTCCAGCTGACCACGTCCTATGGCGTCAACGCGGCCTACGATCACCTGTGGCTGCCGAACTTCCGGACGTCGGCCTATGGCTGGTGGATCACGCAGAGGTACAGTGACGCCGCCAACCTGGCGCTGTGCAGTGCGCAGACCAACCTGTTGGCCGGCGCGGTCACCTTCGGCCCGCTCGGCCTCCCAGGGACCTCGGGCATCGGCGCCTGCAACAACAACTGGAACCAGTGGGGCGTCGGTTCCCGCACCCAGTACAACTTCACGCCGTGGTTCTACGTGGGCTTCGACGTGATCTATTCGAAGCTGGAGACGGCATCGAACGGGGCGGTTGTGACCTACACACAGCTCGGCGGCACCGCCAAGCCGACTGCGCTCTACGGCCTCACGAATCAGGACAACTACGGACTTCGCATCCGTGTCCACCGCGACATCGTCCCTTGATGCTCGCGTGATAAGTTGAGCTGACGAACCCCCCGGCGGGGCAACTCGCCGGGGGTTTTTCTGTCGCGAAGGCTGCAACAAGCACTGCGCCTGCGACTAATGCCGGGCCGCCCTCTCACAAGATGCGATGAACTCCGCGATTCGGCTGGCGATTTCTGGTTCGGTAAGTCTTGGGGCGTGACCCTCGTCTGCCACCTCGAGGACGTCCAGGCTGCTGCGGCGCTCACGCATAGCCGCGACGGTGGCTTGGGACAGAATGTCGGAATTGCTGCCGCGCACCACCATAACCGGAAGCCCCGCAAGGGCGTCGAACTCCTTCCATAACGGCGGCAGCGGCCGGTCGGGGGTGAGGCCCGCAAGGGTCGTTGCGAGCCTCGCATCGTAATCCACCACGACGCGCCCGTCCGCCTCCTTGAACGTCCGCCCGGCAAAGCCAAGCCAGTCGGCATCGCTCCATTTGGGAAAGTGGCTGCCGAAGCGCCGCTGCAAAATGTCCGCTGCGTCGCGAAAGCTTGCCGGCTGCGGCAGCTTGCCGACGTAGCTTTTGATTCGCATCAGACCCCCGGACTCGATTACCGGGCCGATGTCGTTGAGCACGCAGCCGACGATCGCGGTAGGGCGGGCGACGGCGAGCAGCATTGTCAAGATGCCCCCGCGCGAGGTTCCAATGAATGCTGCGCGCTCGATGCCGAGCGCGGTGAGGACCGCGAGCAGGTCGGCGAGCTCGACCTGCAGATTATAATTCGCCGGACTGCGGTCGTACTGCGATTTGCCGCGGCCGCGATAATCCAGCGCGAGGACGAGACGCTCGCGATCGCTCAAGAGGACGAGCGCCAAGTCCGCAAAATCGGCCGCGGTGCGCGCCAGGCCGGGCAGACAAACGATGGGCAGAGCGCTCGATGCGCGGGCACCGTAGGCGCGTGCGTGCAGCCGCAGCCCGTCCTGCGCGGTGACGAAGACGCTTCTACCGGCGGCGGGGCCTCCCCCGTCGGCACGGATGGTGGCGACGGCATGCGGCATCGGTACGCAATCCACAGCGCAGTGCCCGCTCCTTACGGAGATTGCTATCTTCTGTCGAGAGGGGCACCTCAGCCTCTAGGCCTGTGATGTCGACGATCGAACAAGGAAAGGCACTGCATCAGATCGGACGGGTTGCCGAGGCGGAGGCGGTCTATCGCTCCGTGCTCGCCCGCGACCCCCGCCAGTTCGATGCGCTACATTTGCTGGGGCTCATTCTTTATCAACGAGGCCGCCTCGGCGAAGCCCACGATCTGCTGAGCCAAGCGGTCAAGCTCCGCCCCCGGTCGCCGCAAGCATTGATGCTCCTGATGGCTGCGCTGCTCGCGATGGGGCGGCTCGAAGAAGCGTTGGCTGCTTGCGACCGGCTGATCGCGATCGATGGACGCAGCCTGGAGGCGCTGTTCAATCGCGCCCTGGTGCTGTCTCGGCTACGCCGGTTCGGGGACGCGCTCATCGCGTTCGACAAGGTTCTGGCGCGCGACCGCGGGTCCGTCGACGCGCTGTTCGAGCGCGGCAACGTCCTCGCGGCACTGGCGCGTTTCGACGAAGCCGTTTCCGCCTACGAGGCAGTCCTCGACAAAGCCCCCACGCATATCGGCGCGCTTACTAACCGCGGAAACGCCCTCATGAAGCTGGAGCGGCAGGCGGAAGCGCTTACCTGTTATGACCAGTTGCTGGCGCTGAGGCCCGCCGATACCAACGCGTTGAGCAACCGGGGCATCGCGCTCAGGATTCTCGGCCGACACGAGGAAGCGATCGCGAGCTGCGATCGAGCCTTGAAGATCGATCCCAATTCCGTCGCGGCTTGGATCACGCGCGGAAATGCCCTGGCCACGCTCGCGCGATACGAGGAGGCATTGGCCAGCTTCGAGCGCGCTGCGGCGATCGAGCCGCGCGATGTCGAAGCGCTCAACAACTGCGGTTTTGCGCTTACGCAGCTGCGACGATTCGGAAAGGCGTTGGCGAGCTTCCACCAGGCACTCGCGATCGACCCGGCGAATATCGGCGTGCTGGATAATCGGGGGGCGGCGTTGTTGGCGATGAACCGATTCGAAGACGCGCTCGCCAACTTTGACTGCGCGCTTGCGCTCAAGCCCGAGAACGCTGAAACCCTGTATCATCGCGGGCACGCGCTCGCCAATCTCGCGCGATACGACGAGGCGGTGATCGCGTGGGAACGGGTGCTCGCGATCGAGCCTGATCATCCGCACGCACTCGGCGCGCTTGCCTTCTATCGGCTCATGCTGTGCGATTGGCGCCAGGCTGACGAGTTTGAGGCCAGGCTCAAGCGGGCGCTCGCCGACGAGCGGGCGGTGGTCGAGCCATTCACGCTGCTTGCCTATTCCCTCGACCCGGCTGATCAGCTGCGGCACACGCGGCGGTTCGTGCGCCATCGAATACCGGCAGTGCCACAGTTTCTGTCGGCCTCAAGGCCGCGCTCAACGGGTAGGCTAAAGGTCGCCTATCTCTCGTCGTCGTTCAATCGGCATCCGACAGGCTGGCAGATCGCAGACCTGTTTGAACGCCATGATCGGAAGCGCTTCGAAGTATTGGGCATCTCCTACGGTCCCGACGATGGCAGCGACATCCGTGCACGTCTGGTCAAAGCATTCGACCATTTCCATGACGTGATGTTGCGCAGCGACCAGGAAGTGGCTCAGATCTTGTTTGATCTCGGTGTCGACATCGCCGTAGACCTCAAGGGTCATACCGAGCAAGCGCGCCCCGCAATCCTGGCGTACCGTCCCGCGCCGATCCAAGTCAGCTATCTCGGCTGTACCGCGAGCATGGGCGTGGACTTCATAGATTACATTCTGGCGGATCATATCGTACTGCCGTTCGATCAGCAGGATCATTACAGCGAAAAAATCGTGCACCTGCCGGACAGCTACTGGGTCAATGACTCCAAACGTTCAGTCGCAGATGAAATCCCGTCGCGCAGGACCGTTGGCCTGCCGGAAGACGCCTTCGTGTTCTGTTGCTTCAACAACAGCTACAAGAATACACCGCAACTCTTCGACATCTGGATGCGGCTTCTTCGACAGGTCGAGTGCAGCGTATTGTGGCTGTTGCAGACGAGTGAGGCCACAACGCGTAACCTTTGCAACGAAGCACGCACGCGCGGCGTCGATCCGTCGCGCCTCCTATTCGCGCCAAGGGTGGAAATATCCCGGCACTTAGCGCGCCACCGGTTGGCCGATCTTTTCCTCGACAATCTTCCGGTCAATGCCCATACCGCGGCAAGCGATGCGCTTTGGGCGGGACTGCCGGTGCTCACGTGCATGGGTGAGAGTTTCGTCAGCCGCGTGGCTGCGAGCCTGCTCCGTGCCGTCGGCCTTCCCGAACTCGTCACTCGGAGTCTCGACGAATACGAGGCTTTGGCCTTGAAGCTTGCAACCGATCCCGTGCTGATCGCCTCGGTACGGCAAAAGCTCGACGGTGCTCGCAAAACGTGCCCGTTGTTTAATACAGATCGATTGTGCCGCCATATCGAGAGCGCCTATATGACCATGCGGGATATCGCGCAGCGCGGTGAGCCTCCGCAAAGTTTCGCGGTCGAACCGGCGTAGCGGGAAGCAGACCGAGGTTGCTCACCTAGGGCTTCGTGGATTTTGGGCGAGGAGCGCGGTGTTGTGGCGGTAGCGATCAGCGTTTGGTTAGGAGGCGATCATGCGATTCATCCTCATCCTCACCGTCGTGGTGGCTGCAATGTTGTTGGATGTTCGCGCCAGCCGAGCCTACCAAGGTCCTTGGTGCGCGGTAGAAAACATCGGGCAGGACGTCAGGTACGATTGCAGCATGCGAACGCTGGAACAGTGCACCTCTCTGATCATTGCGGGCAACCGCGGATTTTGCAATCCGAACCCGTATTACCGCGGGCCCGAGTCTGATCAGCCCAGGGGCAAGCGCAAACGCTATCGTTATTGACGGCGGTATGCTGCATCGAGAAGAGGAGAGGCAGGACAAGCCATGCACTTCATGCTCATCGTAGTGGCAATCGCAGCGGCAATCTTGTTCGACATTCGTCCGAGCGTAGCCTACGAAGGTCCGTGGTGCGCAGGCACGAATAGGGGCAGGGCATTTGTTTACAATTGCAGCATGCGAACTCTCGAACAATGCGTCTCCGAGGTGATTGCCGGCAATCGCGGATTTTGCAATCCCAACCCGAATTACCGCGGGCCGGAAGCTGTACCGGCCAGGGGCAAGGGGAAGCGCTATTATTATTGACGGTCCTAGCCCCAGGAAGCGGATTGGAATATTGCGCGGCGTCCCTTGCAATCCGGTGGTCACCGGCGGGCTTTTCGCGCGGGCCTTTTATAAAGGGCTTTCGCGGACAAAAATGCATTACCGGTCAAGCCCAGCCATGACGCTCAGACTTGAGTGCCAATGACCGCGACGCATCGCTTGCCGGATATCGCACGAGCGCTCCGCGAGGCGGTGACGCTGCAGCAACAGGGGCGGCTGCGCGAAGCCGAGAAGATTTACACGCGCGTGCTTAAGGCAGCCCCTGATCAATTCGACGCGCTCAATCTCCTCGGCACGATCAAAGCGCAGCGCGGACAAGCGGGAGAAGCCTACCGGCTCATCAGCGCCGCGCTTAAGGTCAACCCGCGCGCTGCGGATGCATGGGTCAATCTCGGTATCGTGCTGCACGCGCTCAAGCGAGACCAGGAGGCGCTCGAAAGCTTCGACAAAGCCTTGGCGTTGAAGCCCCGCGATGCTGATGTGCTCTATCAGCGCGGCAATACGTTGCTGGCGCTGGGACGTGCGCAGGACGCACTTGCCGCTTTCCACGAAGTCTTGGCGCTGCTCCCTAGTCATCCGCAAGCGAGGCTCAATCGCGGCCTCGCGTTGGCCGGCCTCGGCCGCCATGAGGACGCCATCGCCGATTTTGAAGTCGCGTCAGCGAACCCACCCATCAGTCCGGCGGCGCATTACAACCGTGGACTGAGTCTATTCAATCTGGGACGCTACGCGGAAGCCGTTGCCGCTTACGACCGAGCCCTGTTGCTCGCCCCGGATCACGTCAAGGCGTTGAATAATCGTGGCTTCGCGCTGCAGGTGCTCAACCGTCACAACGAGGCCTTGGCGAGCTATTCCCGAGCGCTCGAATTGCAAAAGGATTTTGCCGACGCGCACTTCAATCAGGCGATATCGCTGTTGACCATCGGCGAGTTTCGCCGTGGTTTTGAGAAATACGAATGGCGTTGGCGGCGGACCGGGATGCCCACGCGACGCCGCAGCTATGGCTGTCCACTCTGGCTCGGAGAGTACCCGCTGCGAGGGCGCACGATCCTGCTGCACGCAGAGCAAGGATTGGGGGATACGATCCAGTTCGCGCGCTACATCGGCCTGCTCGCGAGGGCCGGAGCTAGGGTCGTGCTGGAGGTGCAGCCGCAGCTCAAGGCATTGTTGGGGCAGATCGAGGGCGTAGCCGCCGTTGTGGCGCGCGGCAAGCCGCTTCCGCCCTTTGATGTGCATTGTCCTCTGGGCAGTCTGCCGCTTTCCTTTAAGACGGAGCTTGCGACGATTCCGAGCACCGGCTCCTATCTAGCGGCAAACGATGCGCATATCGACAAGTGGCGTCCGCGCCTCGAGGCGCTCGCTCGGCCACGTGTGGCGGTTGCTTGGTCCGGAAATCCCGAGCACATGAATGATCGCAATCGATCCATTGCGCTGTCCCGCCTCGCTCCGCTGTGGTCGGCCGGTACGGCGCGCTTCGTCGCCATTCAGCGCGACCTGCGCAGCGGCGACGCCGAATTGCTGGCGCGCGAACCGCGCGTGACGCAAATCGGAACCGAGCTCGACGATTTCGCCGATACGGCCGCCGTCTGTACTCTCGTCGATCTCGTCATCACGGTGGATACGTCTGTCGCGCATCTTGCAGGCGCTATGGGCCGGCCGGTCTGGATCCTGCTGCCGTTTTCACCGGATTGGCGCTGGACGCTTGAGGGCGAGAGCAGCTGCTGGTATCCCAGCGCGCGATTGCTCCGTCAGCCTTTGCTTGGCGATTGGGACAGCGTGATCGAGCGCCTGCGCGACGAGCTTGGCCGCTTTGCAGCCGTAGCAAAACCGCTCTAGACGTTTCGCGCCTGAGCAAGCGCGCGCACCGCATCGGCAATGCGGGCGAACACACCATGCCAATCGCCCGCGCGCGACTGCCGAAACAGCCGCGTCGTGGGGTACCAGGGACTATCGGTACGATCGAGCAGCCAGCGCCATTCCGGAACGTGCATGAGCGCGACGAATGTCCGCCGGCCCAGCGCGCCCGCCACGTGAGCGATCGCGTTGCAAGGAGTTACAATCAGATCGAGGCCCGTCATCACGGCGGCGGTATCCAGAAATGCGCCGCCGCCTGCGTCGAAACTCTCGCCCAGCGTCTCAATCCGCTCGGCGAATTCCACTTCTCCGATCTCCTCGACGCCCGGACCTTTTTGCAGCGAGATAAGGCGCACGCCAGGAATTACGGATAGGCAGGCGAATTCGCGGAGCGGAATCGACCGCAGCTTGTCGAGATGGGAGGCGCCGGCATTCTGCCACGCGATGCCTATCTTGAAGCCATGCTCGCCGAGACGTTCTCTCCAAGCCGTCACGCGCTGCGGCTCGGCCGCCAAAAACGCTCCGTTGCGGGGCACCGTTTCGGGCGTGGTGCCGAGAAGACCCGGTACGCTCATCATCGAGGCCCAGCGGATGTCGGTCGACCCATGGAGAACTGCGACATCGGAAACGACGCGTTCGACGCCAGGTACCGTCCGCAGCAGCGGCTCCAAGCTGGGCTTGGTCCACAACGCGATGCGATACCCGAGCTTGGCAAGATGCGCGGCGAAGCAGGAGAATAGAACATGGTCGCCAAGACCCTGTTCGCCGCGCAAGACCAGCAGTTCGTTCTCGAGCCGCTCCCCGCGCCAGGGCGACCATGCAGGCGGAGAAAAGCCCTCCGGAATCCCGACTTTGAGTGCAATGCGCCGCTCGTATTTCGGCCACGCCTCGCGCCAGCGGCCGTGCAGCAGTTGGATCAACGAAATTGCATACAGAACCTGATCGTCGTTCGGCGCCACTTCCAGGCAGCGGCTCACGTCGGCGAAGGCCTCAGGAAACCGCCCGAGGAGATTGAGCCCCTCGGCGCGGTGCGAGTGGAATAGACCGCGCACGGCGTCGTTCCGATTGAGATCGATCGCTCGATCGAAACATTGGACTGCCTCCTCGAACCGGGTCTGATCCCTGAACACGATGCCGCGGCCGAATTCTGCTTCCGCCATATCGGACCTAATCGCCAGCGCGCGGTCATAACTGGCGAGCGCTTCCTCGCGCCGGGCGAGCCGCGCCAGCGAATTGCCGCGATTGAGATGGAGTTCGGCGAAATCGGGCTTGCTGGCGAGCGCGCGATCAAAGCTCTCGACCGCCGCTTGGTGGCGGCCCAAGGCGGCCAGCGCATTGCCGCGGTTCGCATATGCTGCCGTAAGATCCGGTCGTAGCGTGATCGCGCGGTCGTAGCTTGCGACTGCGTCCTCGAGCCGCGCCATCCTCTCGAGCGCGACGCCCCGGTTGCACCAACCTTGGAAAAAATCGGCTCGAACCGCCAGCGCGCGATCGTAGGTTTCAACCGCCTCCTCCCACCTGTTGAGCGTCATCAGGAGATCCGCGCGATTGATATAGGCGTCCATGAAATCCGTCTTGTGCGAGATGGCGCGGTTGAAGCTGGCCAGCGCCTCGTCCGTGCGGCCGATCTCTTTGAGCGCGGCGCCCAGAAAGTTGTGAGCAGGCGCGTGCTTCGGCGCGAGCTTGATGGCCTTGCGCAACAGATCCACGGCTTCCACGAAGCGCTTGAGCTCGCCACAAGCCAGCCCGAGCAGGCAGAGGGCGTCGACATTCTTCGGTTCGAATTTGAGGATCTGGGAATACCGCGCAGCCGCATCCGCAACCGCGCCGCGGCGGTGCATGTCCAGCGCGTCCTGCAGCAACCGCGATGCCAGCGCGCTCGTCACCGTGGCCCTCGTCTTGGCGATCTCAGAATAAGCTTGGGCGACGCCATGGCCTAACGTCTTGTCCCGTCATCCGCGGGTCCATCATCTTCGTGAGAAGATGGATTGCCGGATCAAGCCCGGCAATGACGACTCAGTAGCCCGGCGGTCATCCAATCCGCACCTGGTCAATTCTGCGCCGCCCCGCGATGCAGGTCAGCTTCGATCAAGAGCTTTGAGCTGCCTCCGAAGCGGACGCGATACACCTGCAGATTCTCGAGCACGCGTTGCACGTAGTTGCGCGTCTCGGAGAAGGGGATGCGCTCCACCCAGTCGATCGGATCCACCTTCGGATCACGCGGATCTCCATACTTGGCGATCCATTCCTTCACGCGGCCTTTGCCCGCGTTGTAACCGGCGAAGGTGAGGATGTGGGAGCTGCGGTAATCGACGTAAAGATCGCCGAGCTCGGCTGCGCCCAGTTGCACGTTATAGCTCTGATCGCTCAGCAGCCGCTTCTCGTCGTAGGTGGCGCCAAACTTCTTAGCCACGTAGCGGGCGGCATCGGGCGTGACCTGCATCAGGCCCATGGCGCGGGCGCTGGAAACGGTTTTCGCGTTGAACGTGCTCTCCTGGCGGGCAATGGCGTAGACCACGGCGGGTTCGATGCGCGGACCGATAGGGTGGTACTCGGGGATGCCCATTGTCGGAAAGGCATAATGCTCCAGCGGAAGGCCGCGCCCGAGCGCCGCCTTGCCCAGCAGCAGCATGGCGCGGGCATCCTTGTGGCGGGCTGTGACCTCACCGAGCGCGGTGAGCGCGACCGTATCGAGCGCCCGTTCACCGAGGTCACCCAGAGCACCTGCAATCAGGTCTCGTTCGTCGATTGCGTAGAGAAGCTCGATCGCCCGCACGATCTCGAGCCGCGCGACCTGATCGCGCCGACCCGGCGGCGGCTCGGGCGCGGGCCGCAGGACGATGTCTTTGTGACCAAGCCGCGCGCGCGCGAGTTGGCCATAGTAAGCGGTGGAATAGCGCGCCGCCGCCTCGTAATGCGCGCGCGCCTCTTCCCTTCGGCCCAGCGCTTCCGCCGCACGCCCTTGCCAATAGCCTGAGCGCGCGAGCGTGATCGGATTGCTGTGGCCCTGGGCGACTTTGGCAAAATGCGCGAGCGCCGTCGCTGGATCGTTGAGGAAGCGCAGCGCGATCCAACCGGCGGTGAATTGATGCTCGGCGCGGTAATTGTCCTTGCTGGGAATTGCGGCATCACGCGCGACCCGATAGGCCGTTTTGACGTCGCCGATGTCGAGCAGCTTGCGGGCGACGAGCCGGCGCTCGATCCACCACTGGTCGGTATCGATCGTTTGGCCGTGCTCGGCTGGCAGCGACAGGATCCATTCGGCGGCCTCGCTTGCCTCGTCGGCGCGACGGAGAAACTGGGCGCGGCTCAAGATGTAGCCGGCGTCGCGGTGCGCCTCGGGCGGCACCGCGTCCAGCAACGCCTTGGCATTCGCCGCCTTGCTGATTACGGCGACGCGCGCCTTGGCAATCACCGGAGCATAGCCGCCCGCGCGGTTGGCCGCGCGCAGCGCCCCGTCGATGTCCTCGGCGTAGAGGCGCATATCCATGCGCGCCTTGTGATCGGCCGACGTGATCAAATCCCTAAATACGTCGAGCGCCGGATTTTCGAGGTCGCTCGAGAAGCTGTCATAGCGCCAGGCCTCGCGCACCAAACTTTGCGCGCTCGCCCGATGGCCTTGTAGCAGCAGCGCGCGGGCGAGGGCGAATTTACCCTTGGTCGTTGTGGGAGGTTCTTTGCCGAAGAATGCACGCACGAAGGCGGGATCAAGGCGATCCGCCCACAGC
>DATFQX010000448.1:0-12013 GCA_035263865.1 Xanthobacteraceae bacterium | reverse complement strand
GCCGTAGGCGCCCGTCGCGGTGGAACACATGGCGGCACAGTTCTTATTGAGGGCACCGACGACGGGAATCGGCGTCGCGTTCGTGCTGCCGTGGTGGCCGACCTTATAGAAGTCGATAGAACCAAGAATGTCGCGCGCACGGGCGGTGATGCCGGGATCGGTCCCGGAAACTGCCTTTCCGTAGAGCCAATAGGACCAGTTGCCCCATTGTGCATCCCCCACGAACAACAGCTTCTTGCCCTTGCAAGTAAAAAGCACGACGAGACTCTGGTTGTTGAGTGTCCCGTCAAGCTTGTCGGCAGCGGCGGCGAGCACGTCTGGCTGCATTCTCGCGAGCGTGGCCTCCATCTCCACGGCGCCGTCCTTCTTCCGCCTTTCACCCCGTCCGATCAGCCCGCTGTCGAATTCGTCAAAGGCATCCTCTGGATAGTCAGCTGCGCTCGCAGGCCAAGCCTTCTCGAACGATTGCACGCGGTTGGCGTCAGGGACACCGTTGTCGCCCGCGGTAGCTAGATATTGCTCATTCCTGTTGTCGCTGGCTGCAAACTCGCCCCCTGAGTCCCTTGGCGAAGGCGCGAGGATCTCCGCCGTGGTGCTGCCCTCAAGCTCCGGGGGCAGTTTAGGCGTATCGCCTCCCTGATAATAATAAACTGGCGGTTTGCACTTGAAACCTTGCTGTAGCAGCTTCAATGCCTTGGCATTGCCTCCGCCACCGTCTTCGCCGGTGGCACCTAGCTCAATTCCGATCGCATTGAACACCTTTCTCTTGGCTTCCTCGCCATCTCGATCATTGCGGGCGCCTAGGCGCAGCTGCAGTTGTTGCGCCACAGTGGTGAGCTGCGCCATGAACTTCAAAGCCGCTGTGTTGTCCGGATCGAGGCGATTGGTGATCCACACGGCGCCAATATGATCGAAGTTCGCGAAGTCGTCATAGTTCGACGCGAAGCCCGACATATGATCGGCGTGATAGTGCGTCAGGATAACGAGCGCCAAACGATTCTTAGTCGTCTTCTTCAGATCCTGAATGCATTCGTTGATACTGCCGATGTCGGCGGCATGGACCCCGCAATCGATCAGAATATGCGCAGGCCCGTCATTGCCTGGCACCGTCACCAGAAAGAAGTCGCCAAATCCGACCCGGTACATGCGCACGCGTATGCCTAGGTTGCCCCCAACGGCTTGCTGCCTGTTCGCATCAGCCGGGCCGGTCCCCGCGACTTCTTCGGAGTCCTTTGCTTTGCGCTTCCTTCGGATCTGGTCCGCCGCCTTGGATCGTGTCTTGGCCCGAGCCTTCGTCGATGTCTGGACCGATTTCTTCCGGCGGGACTTCGAAGCACGTTTGCGAACGGCCATTGCTCAGTACTCCTCGTGCAGCAGGCCGAAGTTGGCCTGAAAATGACCGGGTTTCGTGGTGTCGCCGGCCGCAAGGCCTTGTGCAATGGCGAAGCTTCGCTGCGTCTGCTCTCGCCGCTTCGACTCATCGCCAACGCTCGCCTTAGCGATGGCGAACCGGACCACGGGAGGGAGCGCCACTGTCTGACCCTTGCCGTCGTCCACCATTTCGGGCGCCTCGACAATAAGCGTGACGCCGCCCCGAAACGGAAAGGATCCAGCTTCGGGGACGCCAGGATCGAAAGGCGCGGTTCGCGTCTGGATGATCTCCACCACCATCTCCATCCGCAGCCTGCCATTCTGGAGGGTGCGGAACACGGGATGAAATGACGGCACTGTCACGGGAAGATCGGGATCGAGTCCCAGCTTGCCACGATAGGCGTGAGCCCATGCGCGAAGGACGGCGCCGTTGCGATCTTTCTCGGCGGTGGTCAGCCCATTCGGGTTGCCGAAAACCAAGTCAGCGATCGCCGGCAAGTCATCGGACATTCGGGGCCAGCACAAGGCGTCTTCGGAATAGAAACTCGCATTTTCCGCGTAGATGGCGCGCAGCCTGAACGCCTCCATCAACGCATCACGGACCCCATCATTGTCTGTTGGATCGAGGTCTTTGGAGACCGTGATCAGGGCGCGTAGGAAGTCGCCGAACGTCACGTCCACCGGCGGGCAGTAGTCGAGGGCGCGCGCGCAGAGACGAAAGAAGTGCGTGGCTGTCTCGGAGGCGCAGCTGGCGAGTAGCTCGGCGAGGATTGCGGGCAGGTCGTCAATCCGGGAGCCACCGCCGGCGCGGTAGATGCGGAACAGGCTCTCTGCGCGACCCGTATAAACACTAAAGAAGGCATCGAACACGGCGGCGACGAGAATCGAGCCGCGGAAGTGCGGGTCATCGACTTTCTTGTGTATGTCGTCGGCGTTGGGCCGGCTCCCAAGCGCGGAGCGCAGGCCACGCTTCCCGCCACGGGCCTGACCGAACTGAATTGCCAGCTGGATCAGCGGATTGGTCTTCGATATCTGTCCGGTCAACTGCGGCGCGTTCGGTTCGCCGGTCGCCCTCGGCGCGATTGGCGCCAGGTCAGTCTGATAGAGACGCCCGCCGGTGCGTCGAATTGCATCGGTCAATGCCTCTTTGTGGGAGAAATGGGCGAACAACGCGCATAGATCGGCAAAGCCTTCATGGAAGGCCAGCACGTCGGGATTGGTGGGCTCGGTGAAGTAGGTGCGGATTCCGTCGATGACGGCGTGGGTCACCTCATGCGCGATGATGTCTTGCGAGAGACAGGTGAAAACGCGCTGACCCGGAAGATTGCGACCCTGACCGCTCTTGCTCGCTGAGAAGAAACCGAACAGGATCCCGTGCGCCTCGGGGTTGTAATAGGCGTTGGCCTGCTGCATGGCGTGCGGATAGAGCTTGAGAACGCGAATATCGCCCTTCTTGCGAAAGGCGTCGTCGATCTCGTTCAAATCCCCAAAACGATCCGCCCGGCGCCAATGGATGTCGCGTCCCAGCGCCGTCTCGAACATCTGGATAGTTCGGGAAGCGATCGCATAGACCATCTGTTGGTGGAAGCGGGGATCAGACTCCGAAGGATCGAGACCGTTGTTCGCCAGCAGGAGCGGGTCGTCGAGGTCGACGGGCGGATAATAGCGCTTGTTGGCGGCGTCGTAGTCAACGACACCGATCTTGCGGCCGGACGGACCTGGCGCGAGCTTCTCCCAAGGCACGTGGACGGTCGTAAAATTGCCAGCATATCCGCCTGTACCCGGATCGAAGGCGTAGACCTGCAGTGCCCTGAGCGTCGGCGTCGGCACTTTCAGCCAAGGGTACCGCTTGTCTTTTGACACGGAATCTTTATTGCCAGCTGCCATGCATTCGTCTCCATGTTCAAGACGGATTGGGTTCGACTTCAAAATCATTCACGGTGGACGTTCCGGCTAGATCTTCTCCTCGCAATCAGGTGAGGCGCCAGGCGTAGCTTGAAGCCCAGTCGCGATCAAAGACAGACTGAAGCGTACGAACTAGCGTCGGATGGTCGGCGTTAAAGCTGCTCCCCGCGGTGGACGCGAAATAGTCCCAGGTCATGTTCGACGTGCCGATATTGATGCGCCTGTCGGTCACGATGTACTTAGTGTGATTCACGCGCGTATGGCCCGGATACCTGCGCACACTTCCGCTGGTGCTGTCCCAGCCCGGAATGATGAATTGCTTAATCTCGAGTTGGCCCGCGGTCATGTAACGATCCGTCCGCCCGGCGTCGGCTGCCTTCTGCAGCGCGACCAGGAAGGGAGCGATCAGGCCGGAAGTGTGGGCCCATTTGCTGACCAGCAGCCGGACATAGACCTTGCGGGTCAGCACCGCCGAGAGAAGGGCATCGAACAGGCTTGGCCACCATACCGGCGTGTCGTACGGAATGGCGCCTTCGCTGCCGAGCGTTGCGCCGCCGCTCTGGCGACCGAAGAGTCCTACCGGGGCGAAATCCATCACGCTCACGCATATGGATTTTCGCGCGTCGTCGATGGTGCGGACCAGCCCCTCCTGGTCCCAGGTCCGCCCCGAATCGAGGACCTCCTGCGGGCAGCCGGTGAGCAAGACGGTCCCCCGCTCCCCGCCGAGGTCCAGGGAGAGCGGCGCCTTCCAGTTGCAGGCGGTCGCAGACCCCCCGCCAGCCAGCGTCAACTTTGCGCGCTGCTCCGCTGGCACCAGAGTCGACCATGGCGGCACGCGCCGATCGATGCGAACCACCGGGTCGAACACCTCGACGCTCGTCGGCGAAAGGGCGGCGAAAGCCCACCAGGCCTCGAAATACTTGCCGGCGTCCGCGGCGAGCTCCGGGCAATGTTCGACGACCACGCCCATTTCCTTCACCTGCGTGATCGACTTCCAATCCATGTTGGCCGACCCGAGGTAGAGGTGGCGCTGATCGAAGATCAAGAGCTTTTGGTGCATGATGCCACCGCCGCCATACCACTTGCCCATCTCGACCGAGTGGATCGAGATCCGGTCGGCAAAGTCCGCTTGCAGCGCGTCCGACTCCTGCTTATGGCCGGAGAAGCCAGGGCCCTGTAGGATTCGGATGTGCACGCCGCGTTGGGCCGCGGCGCGCAGACCCTCATAAAGAGCACGGCCCGCGCCGGCGCCCATCGCCTCGAGCTCCTCCGGCGTGAATCCCTTCTCGTCGTCGCTGCCCGGATCGGCCAGAAGCGCCCAGTACATCGCCGTCAGCTCGATGCTTGATTTGGCCTTGGAGGTTAGCTGGACCAGCACGTCTTCGGTGTAGGCCACGCCGGGCGTGCCGCGCAGATCTTCGAGACCCTTGGGGATCGATTCGACGAGGTAGGCGTGGGCGGAATTGCTCACGGTTATATTCTCTCTCTTTAGTTACGACGCCACCGGGTGAGGCCGCCTCAAAAGGTCGCCTCTGGCGCTGCGCCTGATGCGCGGGAAACATAGTAACGAAGAACGCTGGCCAGCCACCCTTGCGTGCCCGCAAAAAACCAGCAGTGGCCCAAACATGATTACCAGGCCTCGTCAGTCACGCCGGGACCGAGCGCTCAGTGAATCAGAGATTGTTATGGCCGAGTGCTTCCAAAGCAAGAGCGGCGCGCCCCCTTTTGGGGGTTGGAGTAGCACCAGTCGCAGCGGCTGAATCGAGTCCGCTATAGATTTGAGATCTGAAATCGCGCTCACCATCCTTCGCAAGGTTAATGATGAGGTTGGCAACTCTGTGGGTTATGGGATCGCTGCGATCGACCAGGCGTAGGTTGCTAAGGGCCGCCTCGCATGCTGCCGTGAAGCTCGCAACGTCTTCTAGTCCAAACTTATCCGAATAGTCGAATCTCAGGATCTCCCGAGTTGGCATATTCAACGTAAGACGCGCGCCGAAGGCGACAGATAGCATGAATTCCCAGATTCCTGAGTCGGCTGGCCGACGCCTGCGCGGGCGGCGGCTGCACTACGGGATTTCAATCCGATCTATTCGGCTGCGGGTCCAACTGCGGCCGAGCCCACCGAAGCCACGTGTCCATGAATGTCCGCTTCGCCCCCAAAAGCGGCGGTCGGCCATCAAAATGCGAACCGTCGCGAAGTGCCAAGAGGAGACCTGAGCAGGTGCAGCAGGGCGCGTGGCCAAAGTTGCGGCTACTTGCTTGCGGGTACGCGTTGGCCACCATTGGCTGATACTGATACTTTTTCGATGACCAAAAATAGGTGACACGAAGGATCCGTCATGAGACGGGTGTTTAAGTTGCTGTTGCCGAGTTCTCTGGCTGCCTCGGCACTGCGCATCAAAGACCAACTCCTGGATGCGGGCACCGCACTGAGCGCCCTACGGCGACCACAAGATCGCATTGTCGGAATGGCGAAGGAGAATTTCCGCCGTGCCAGCATGTTGGACATGGACGCGTTCCCGCTGCTTGGCGATCGTTGGGAAGCCTACGCCGGTGAACTGCGCCGGAAGCTTCCGAGCCTACGAAGCGTCCGAGACGTCATCCGGTATGCGCAGTCGCCGGCGGCAGGCGTCGAAAGTCAGCTGCGCGGCAAAGACTTGCAGTTATACATCAATGCCAACTTGCACTTTGCGACTGATGTTCCGCCAGAACTATTAGAGCGTTTTGCGGATTTCAGCGCATCCACCCTCGTGCCAGAGGAGCATATCGTTATCCATCACGGCACCCGCGTCGACGCCAATATCGTCAACATAGCCATGAGGATCCTGCGGCTTGTTCACGCGTTGCGGGACGATCTGCCCAAGACTGTCTGCGATATCGGTGGGGGCACCGGCGCAACTGCGCTGGCTTGGCTTCGCAATGGCATTCATCGTCCCGAGTGGGTGACGATCATCGACTTGCCGGAAACCCTGATCTTCGCGGAAGTGCTGCTGCGCCATGAACTCGGGACGGCGAATGTCCGCTATCTCCTCGACGACAATCCGATTGATCCTGACAAGATCGGTGCCAAAATCGTGCTCTGCCCGATCGCCAACATTGCCGCGTTGAAAGCGCTACAATTCGATCTTGTTCTCAATACTCTCTCCATGCAGGAGATGACGGACGACTGGATCGATTGGTATATGCGCTGGCTCGACGAACAATCTTGTCGGTATTTTTATTCCGCCAATTTTTTCGGCAGTGCGCTAGCCGACATGCGCGAAGGGAGAAACTCTTGGTCCCCGCGGCCCAGCCCCCAGTGGCATCTGCGGAGCTGCTGGATCAACATTGCAGACCGTCCGATGGCGATGCAGCTATTTGCGAAAACCCGCGACCCGCACCCACGCCTTATCGGGCCACCATCGAGACTCGACCGATGGCTTGAGTTGCTCGATAGCGTGCGAATGAGCGGGTCTACCGATGCTGGTCTCTTGCAACGCGCGCTCTGTTATGGCCTCGAATTCGATCCGGTCCCCAAGGAAACTTGGCACCTGGCGCGAACTCTTGCGTCGCTGAGCGACTCGCCATGGGCGAAGGCAACATTTAAGAACCTTTGCCAGATACGTACCGCAGGCACGGCACTGCTCAACGCGAAAGGGCCCTGATTTGCCTCAGAGCGGCGCTCGCCACCCCCTGGGCCCGCGCCGCGGTGGAGCAGGAGATCGCTGCGCTGCGGGATTTCAGTTCCCTCGATGTCCGCTTGGGGTCAAGTATCGCTGCCCCCGCGACGGCCACGGCATTTCCGCTTCACCTCCAAGAGCGTCCAAACGTTCGCGCCGCAGCGAAACGACGCGACGTGCCAATAGGCGACATATGCAGTGCAGCAAATTTGGAGTCTATTCGATCACCTCGTCGGCGAGCGCAAGGAGCTGCTCGGGCACCGTCACGCTGAGCGCTTTGGCTGTCGTTAGATTGATAACGAGTTCAAACTTGGTCGGCTGCACAACCGGAAGATCGGCTGGTTTGGCGCCTTTGAGAATTTTTCCGACATAATTTCCCGCTAGGCGGTATGCGTCTGCAAAATCTGACCCATACGTAATCAGCCCGCCGCTTTCAGCGAATTCACGCGTATTATAGATCGCAGGTAGCTTGTAACGAGCTGCCAGCGCCACAACCTGGTTGCGGCGTCTGGCGAAAAATGGGTCCGAAACAACGAGGAGCCCCGCCAATCGTTCGTCACCGGCTGCGGCGAAGGCTGTGTCAATCTCTTCATTGTTGGTTGCGCGCAGGATTTGCATTTTTCTTTTGAGGCCTATAGCCGCGTCGTGCAACTCGTGAAGCTGACGGTCGGCATCGCGAAACTTTGGATTCACTAAGACACCAAACGGGGCCGTGGCTGTAACGAGCTTGTTCAGCAGATCAAGACGTTTTGCTTCCAATGCTTGTGCGACCAAATATATGCCTGTGACGTTCGCACCAGTCGATTGAGGCTGGCAACAAGACCGGCTTCGACTGGATCGGCCGCACTGGTGAAGACGATAGGGATTGTGTCTGTCGCTTTTTTTGCCTCAAGAACAGCTGGGTAGTTCGCGACAATCACGGATACGTTCTGGTGGACCAGATCGGCTGCCAATACCGGTACGCGGTCGTACTGACCTTCTGCCCACCGGTATTCGATAATTACGTTCTGACCATCGACGTAGCCGCCCCTCGGAAAGGGCCCGGTGAAAGCCATCCAAACGGTGGCCGAAGGCACTTCGGGATTCACCGTTGAGAAACCACCAACTCGTGTTAGGCATTCTGGCGTGGAGGGGAGTCCGCGTCCCTACTCAGCACGATCATTTCTTCACGCCAGACTGCCCCGCTATGCAGCATCGGTCGTCAATTCGATCGGCTCGATAATTGAGAGATTTCGCGTTTGGTTTCCTTGCGTTCGTGCGCACGCGGCGGCGTACCGACCGTCGACTTTACGCCGCTTGCGCCTTCGTTGTTTACAATCCTGCCTTTCGGCACAGTCGGCCGGCCCCGCTTGGCGGCATACTCCTTTCCATCGATCGCCGCGACATGCGGAGGGTCTCGATCGAGATATGGCCGGCCGACCCCCAGCTCCGTCTCGTGCGCATCGATCCACTTCCACAGCTCTTCGCTTGAGGCGAATCTCTGCAGGCGGGTCTCCCCCTTGACGCTTACGAGATCGACGGCAAGCCCATGGCCGTAGCCGCCGCGGCGGCTGCCGCCGTGAAATGAGCTGTCGCTCGCCGCCTTCTTGCCGCTTGCGATCGATTGCCGGTAATCGTCGCGGAATGCGCTGGTTATGCCCGGCATGAACCCGGCATCGTCCATCGTGCGAAGCGCCCGAAACAGCTTTAGTTTGAAGCCGCGATCCATGCCCCCGATCACATAATCCTTGGGCGACATGCCGGCTCTTTGTGCCGCGATCGGATCCTTCCAGGTGAAGTCTGCGACGACATATTTCGTGATGGTCTTGGTGACGGTGCGCGTCTTGCCCTTCGTCTTGACCGTTGTCTTGATTCGCTCCGTCACCTTGTTCGTATCGACTTTGGGCGTCCGTTCGTACAGCGACCAGAGGTACTCGTCGATGCAGATGTCGACCACCAGGCATTCGTCGAGCGGTTCAACCGGGCGCGCGGCCGGCTGCGGGTCCTCCTCCACCGGATCAGGCCTGAACAAGGACACGAGCCGCACGCGTGTTTCGGGCGGCGGCGTCGAACGAGAGTCGGGCAAAGGCGGCGCCTCGACGACGGGCGCCTCAACGGCGGAAACGCCCGCGAGGCCAAAGGCGGTTTCGCTCGGGCCGGGATCGACCGTCGCCGCGTCGGTGGCAGGCACGGCCGCGGATGCGACCGCAGGCTCGGGCAGCTTGCGGTGGGACGTGGTCACAGCGGCCACGGAAGCCATTGCGTGTGCCAGCAGCGCGCCAACCGGCCCGGTGTCAGCGCTCGACGTTGCGCCGCGTGTCGCCCCGCGGTTCCAGATTCGCGTTGCGGTATTTTCGATCCCGGACCACTCGAAGCCGCCGAGCCTCGCAGCGCACCACCCGGCAATAGTGACCGTTGCGCACAACAGCACCAGCGCAAACTGCCGCGGTCTCGCCATCGCTCGCCTCCCCCCCGTTCGGCTACCGCAAGGCACGCCGCACAGCCGGCACACGACTGGATCGATTGTCCTCCGACAATCGCTTCATGCAAGGCAAGAAAGCTTGCGGGTAATCATTTTCCAAAAAGGTGTTGTCCAAATGCAACGCGGGTCCCGAAACGATGCAAAACGATCAAGCTCGAAATCATGTCATGATCAGATCAGCATTTGCCGTCGCTTCCGCTTCGATCGCGGTCAGCATTCAAGTGGGTCACTCACGTGAATCGCACCTCGTGACATTGTGGGCCTTATTGTTCGTTAGCTGCGGAACCACTATTGCGCAGTCGGTTGCCGTCTTTGATTTTGAATTAATCGATACAAGCCTGGAAGGCGCAATCCGCGGCGCTCGGCCTGATGAACAGGAACGGCTTGCCCGTCTGAGCGATCAATTGCGGCAGCTACTGAGGGACTCGGGCCGTTTCTCGCTTGTCGATATCGCGCCGATCGCAGTCGAGGCGCAGGCAAGCAACCTGCAAGCCTGCGGTGGCTGCGAACAATCCCTTATTTGAGCTGACGACGAGAGACGTGCTGGCACAGCTTTTTGCCTGTCATGTGAGCTAGGATGATAGTTCTATAGCCGGGGCCGCCAACGTTTGAATTTACCGTAGGCTTTTTGGGGTGTTACGGACATAGGAGGCTACCCATGCGATTAATGCTCATCGTAGTGACCGTAGCGGTGGCAATGTTGCTCGACCTTCGCGTCAGCCAAGCCACTCAAATGCCGTGGTGCGCGGGCATGAATAAGGGCGCTGCCTTTCCTTACAATTGCAGTCTGCCAACCTACGAAATGTGCGTGCAGGAGGTGATCGCCGGCAACCGCGGATGGTGCAGTCCAAACCCGAACTACCGAGGACCCGAATTCGTGCCGCCCACGGCCAAGCGGAAGCGACCACTATAGAGAATCATTGGTGACCTCGTGATCGTCCCATTGCGCGAAGATCGGCACCTCGGCATTGAAAGCCCGTACATTATCTGTCGAGCAGATTGTATTTGTAATTGCCGCGAAAGTCGGCAAGCGTCCGTGCAACCTTCGACTTCTCCTCGGTGATGATGTTCCTCCACACCTGCCCGTGCGCAAGCTTGCGCTCCGCCGGGATGGGACAATCGGCGTAGATGTGGTCGCCGCAATGGATGAAGAAATCGGACCGCCCCTTCAGCATGGTCGCATAGGTGCGCATGCCGCCGCGGGATTCATCGATGCCCCACCCTCCGCCGGCAGTATCGCCCGACCAGACGAAGGACACACTGCGCCGTTCCCGCCGTGCGGTGCGAAAGTGTCTGATCTGCGGCTCGCTGAGGATCGGAAACGAAAGATCCTGTCCTGCCGCTCGTGCGGGGCTTGATCGAACTACATCCCGAAGTACCGGCACGACTGTTGATCGGAACCGAACGCGTCAGCGTCAATCCCAAGCTCAACAATGTCGTCAAAGGATGGCTTGCAGCCTCCCATCCCTGGATCGTCATGGCCGACAGCAACGTGTTGATGCCGTCCGACTATCTGCGTCGCCTGCTCGCAACCTGGCGCGCGGATACGGGCCTCGTGTCATCTCCCGCGGTCGGTTGCGCGCCGGCCAACATCTGGGCCGAGCTGGAATGCGCGTTCCTCAACACTTATCAGGTGCGCTGGCAATGTTTCGCCGAGAGCATCGGGATGGGCTTTGCGCAAGGCAAGACGATGCTGTTTCGCCGGGCCCTGCTCGAGCGAGCCGGCGGCATTCGCGTGCTCGCGCTCGAAGTTGCAGAAGACGCCGCGGCTACCAAGCTCGTTCGAAAGAACGATCTACGCGTGCGCGTGGTCGATCGGCCATTCCCGCAGCCGCTCGGCCACCGGACGGCCGCAGAGGTATGGCGGCGACAACTGCGCTGGGCACGGCTTCGACGTGACACGTTCAGATTTTACTTCGTCCCGGAAATCGCGGCAGGCGGCATTCCCCCGCTGGCGGCAGGCGCAATTTTCGCGGCTTCGGCGGACTGGCCGGTGACAGGCGCGCTAATCGCCTTCGGCGTAATCTGGTATGGCGCAGAGGCCGCTCTCGCTTACGCGTCCGGCTGGCATCTGTCTTGGCGATCACCGTTCTTGTGGTTCTTGCGCGATCTTTTGCTCCCGATCCTGTGGTCAGCGAGCTGGCTCGGCAACGATTTCGTCTGGCGCGGCCATCCGATGCGCGTCCTCAACCGCGGCTCGGCCGCGTAAGCCTCGTTAACAGATTAACAGTAGGGGGCGCGCCGCCCCCCACGCCTTGGCCGAAACGGGGTTGACCCTGCTCGGCCGGGCCGTCATTGCACTTGTCCATGAGCAAGCCTCCGAATTTCATCCTGTTCATTACCGACCAGCAACGCGCCGATTTCCTCGGCTGCTACGGACATCCAGTGCTGCGGACGCCGCATATCGACTCGATCGCGGCGAAAGGTACCGCCTTCGACCGGTTCTACGTCGCAAGTCCGGTGTGCATGCCCAACCGCGCGAGCCTGATGACCGGGCGCATGCCGTCGGTCCACGGGGTGCGCAGCAACGGCTCGCCGCTCCCGATCAACTCCAACACCTTCGTTGATGCGCTGCGCGCCGGCGGCTACGCCACCGCGCTGGTCGGCAAGAGCCACT